>JAFAUY010000366.1 GCA_019243005.1 Verrucomicrobiota bacterium
GGAGGGGCCGTGCCCTGCGGGTGAGCGTGTGAGCGCCGGTAGCAAAGGCCGGCTCGATCCGGACATTCACTAACGTTGCGTGCGATTGGATGAAGCCGGGCTTAGCCAGATAGATAAAAGCCCTTGAATTGCTATATTCGGCTGCTATGATTTATCAGCTCAATCGCCACGGAAGGCGTTCTGCTTTGTTCACGGACGTTACCTGCTTTCAACGTCTCCTTCTATCCTAATCGTCCCCCTTAGATTCCACGTAGAATCTCTATCAGCCGTGGGGCCGTTGTTCCCTGCCCCATCGGCGCCCATCGCAAAACGACTGCTGACGAGTATCAAAATTATAGCCCTGGCTTAAAGGAACAATCCATATGCTTGCGAAAACCCTATCCATCTTCGGAATCATGTTCGGGCTGCTCGCCCTGTCCGCCGCACCGGCCGGGGCCAACACCCTGGACACCGCCACCGCTTCGGTGATATGCAATGCGTACACCTTCTGCGCGACCGGGCATGACCTCGACCGTTCACCCGGGTTCGTCAGTTATACAATCACGCTCACGCCGGCCGGCGGCGGCTCTCCCATGACCATCAGCGGCCAGCTTCCCGTTGCCCGCGATTCGATGTTTAACTTCAGCAACTGTTTAGCGGCGAGCATCTCACCCTCCTTGACGGCGGATTACACGCTGACGGGTACTGCGACCCTTTTCACCGATAACGGGGCAATACAATTCAATACCATTCCGATCAGTTTTATCGCCGGCACCGCGAATTGCAGCCCATCACCCACGCCTACACCTACACCGACACCTACGCCTACACCGACGCCGCCTCCGAACATTTGCACGGCGCTTGGGCCGGCAAGCAACTACGCGGTGCTGGGCCTGCAGGGATCCACCATCAACCTCAGTAGTGGTCCGCTATGCTTCATCGGCAACGTAGGGATTGGCGAGAGCGCTCTTTTCAACTTTTCCGGCGGCGGTACGGTCAACGGCGAACTGGACGCTGACAATACTGCCCAGGTTAACATCAGTGGCGGCGGTACCACCATTACGGGCGATATCCACAGGATGTTGATGTCAGGGGTGGAGAATGCCGCGCTGACGGAATCCGCCAGTGTCGCGGCGCTCAGCCCGACCCAGACCTTCAGCTCGATCACTTCGGCCACCACGATCACGGGTAACGGAGGCCAAAACGTCATCCAGGTTAACGGTCTCATTCATCTTTCCGGAGGACAAAATCTCACCATTTCGGGAGGACCGTCAGACACGTTCATCATCAATGTCACCCAGGGATTGCAGTTGGACGGCGGCGCCAACATCGTGCTGCAGGGCGGCGTCTGCGCGGGTAGCGTGCTCTTCAACTTCCCAGGTTCCGGAGATCAGATTCAGACCAGCGGGAAGGCTAACACGGCAGGCGTCTTTCTGGCCCCGAATCGGGTGATCCAGATCAACGGAGGTTTCCACAACAGCGAGTTTATCTCTGGGAAGAATCTGTCGTTCCAGTCGAACCCGCAGGTATGTCAGCCGTGTCCGGCATGCCAGCCTTGTCCAACCTGTCAGTGACCTAGAGCCGGTTTGAGTGCGGCTGCCCAGATGGCGTTCGCATGGGCAGCCGTATCCTCTTTGCATTGCGGCGTAACTTGCCGTGTTTTCTACTTTTCTATTCCGGCGATTCAGTAGTGCAATCTGCAAGGCAGGTAGAGGCAAAACCACCAGGATTGCGCTCCAACTAAAGTTGCGAGGGCATGGCGTTCGGGGTGCGCAGTCCGGGGAGGTCCGAACCGGGGGACATGCCCAATTTCTTCTATTGTACGCGGTTACCGATGTAGAAAAATAAAAACGCTTGAATTGCTACATCCTTCTTGCCAAGACTTGTGGTTTGGTCGCCAGGAAGCGATCTGCACACGGCTCACCGACGTCCGCAGCCTCCAACCCCCTCTTATTTCAATAGTCCTCCGATTCTGCATAAAAATTGTACCCCCGGTGCCAACCGCCACGCTGTTGGCAATAGTGTAAATCTTATAGTCCTCCCTTGAAGGGATAATCTATATACTTGCGAAAATTCTATCCGCCCTCGGCTTCGCGGTCGGGCTGCTCGCCCTGTCCGCGACGCCGGCCCGGGCAAACGTCCTGGACACCGCCACCGCTACGGTTTTATGCAACAGTTATACCTTTTGCGCGACCAGGCATGACCTCGACCACATCAACGCCCCCCTGATACCGGCGCGTTTGTCAATTATACGATCACGCTCACGCCGGTCGGCCGCGGCTCTGCCCTCACCATCACCGGTTCGCTTCCCATCACTAACCGCGATGCGAATTTTAACTTCGGCAATTGCACCGAAGCGGTAGCCATCTCGCCCGCGTTGGGCTAATACACGCTCTCGGGGAGTGCGACCCTGGTCGCCCTGGGGATAACCTACAACACCATCCCGATCACCTTTACTTCCAGCGACGTAAGCTGCGGCCCGAGCCCGACGCCTACTCCAACACCGACACCCACCCCGACGCCGACCCCGACGCCGTGTCCGTGTCCCGGCGGGGCGAACAGCACGCTCATCAACAACTTCGGCGCGGCGGTGCCGGGCAATTTCACGGTTCTCAGCCTGGGCGGCGCGGGTGCCGTGGTCAACCTGAACCTCGCGACCGTAACCGGTAACGTTGGCGCGCCCAACTTCGCCAAGGTTCAGGAGTCCGCACCTTCGGTCGTAACCGACGAATTCATCGTTGGATCGTCGGTGAGTACCAGCGGCCTCAAGGGGAAGTATGGCTCGATCGAGACCAATGATGCCCTTCTCAACCAGGCGGTTAATGACGCGGAGAACGCCGCCACTTACTTTGCGGGCCTGCCGGTCACGCCGGCGGTACAAAGCCAGTTTCCGGCTAATGGGCAGATCACCGGTAACGTGACCGCGACCGGCGACGGCGGCATCGACGTGGTGGACCTCCCGAATTTCATGTTGACTGGCGGTACTTTGACCCTGACCGGACCTGCCGGCACGGGGTTCGTTATCAACATTTCAGGGAATTTCAACCTGCATACAGGCAACATCAAGGTCGCTGGCGGCGTTGGGCCCTTGGACGTCGTTTACAACATCACCAATCTCAGCGCGACCGTGACGACGATGGTGCCGACCACGGCGGTGGGCATCTTGTTGGCGCCGAACAACAACATCAACTCCATGGATAGCTCGACGTTTACGGGCGAAGTCATCGGCGGCTATCAGAAAACCATCACGTTGATGTCAGGTACGCACGTGACGAATCCGTGCCCGCCCTGCCAGCAATAAAATAACCTCCGTCTCAGGTAAAACCAGGAACGCCCCGCCATCCGGCGGGGCGTTCTGCCGTTTGGACATGCCCCTAAGAGGGTGGGTGAGAACAGGCCTCCTGAAACAAATCTCCCTGCGCACCGCACACAACCCCTAACGTTCGCAGGAAAAGCGCAGTTAAAAACGGGACCGTTCAGCCCCCGGACCAACGGAGGCGTTCGCAACCGGGAGCTGATCTCCGGGCGCAACCTTTCATGGCCGCCGCTCCTTTTATCATTAATAAGACTCATTTATGATAAGATGCGGCCTCTCGTTACCCCCGTACGTGGTGAAGCCCCCAAAGCCTTCCTTGCTTGGTCCGCCGGCCCGTTCCAAGGTCGGCCACAGCAGCAGAGTTAACGAGGGGTTCGGGCGTTAACACCGGCTTTCAACTTGGTTAAGCTGGCCTTTGCCTCTCTGAGGTAGAGACCGGTTCAACCACCTTGAGAATGGGTATAAAGGGGGTTGTGTGGGAACCGAGAGCGGTGACCTTGACCAGCCTGCGCCTCCCACGCAACCTCTAAATCGTAGGCTGCCAGCTATGCAGGTAAATAAAAACGCTTGAATCGCTACATCCTGATTGCTACAAGTTGCAGTTTAGTCGCCAGGAAGGCGATCCGCCCGGTTCACGGGCGCCATCAGCTGCCAACCTCTACTTCGATCGCAATAGTTCCCCAATTCTACATAAAACCTGTATTCCGGGCGCCGCTGCCGTGCACCTGAGAATAAGTATATAATTTATCGTCCTCCCTTGAAAGAACAATTTCTATGCTTGCGAAAATCCTATCCGCCTTCGGCCTCGCCGTCGGGCTGCTCGCCCTGTCCGCGACGCCGGCCCGGGCAAACGTCCTGGACACCGCCACCGCTGAAGTTTTCTGCAATAGTTATACCTTTTGCGCGACCGGGCATGACCTCGACCACATCAACGCCCCCCCCGATACCGGCGCGTTTGTCAATTACACGATCACGCTCACGCCGGTCGGCCCCGGCACTGCCGTCACCCTCACCGGTTCGCTTGCCATCACTAACCGCGATGCGAATTTTAACTTCGGCAATTGCACTGCAGCGATACCCATCTCGCCCTCGTTGACGGCTAATTACACGCTGTCGGGGAGTGCGACCCTGGTCGCCGTGGGGATAACCTACAACACCGTCCCGATCACCTTTACTTCCAGCGACGTAAGTTGCGGCCCGAGCCCGACGCCTACTCCAACGCCGACGCCAACTCCAACTCCTACTCCGACCCCGACGCCGACGCCAACGCCTACTCCAACACCGACCCCGACGCCGACGCCAACGCCGACGCCTACGCCGACCCCGTGCCCGCCATGCCCGACCTCATCAATTCGATCGGACTTTAACGGCACGGCGATTGCAGCAGGCGACTCCGTCTGGTTTAACGCCAATTTCAATGCGAGCGGGATACCCAGCAGCGGCGCAACCATCTACTTCAGCTGTTCGACCATCACCTCCAGCGCGTTCTCGGTGACCGTTCCCAACGCGGTAATCACCTTCAGCCCGAGCGCCAGTTGCGCCAGCACGACGTTCGACGTGGCCACCAACACCTGGATGACGACCGTTCCGGTCTCCGGGTGCGATGAAATCTTCCTCTCCGGTGCGGTTCTCCCGTTGCCGTCGGGTTTGAAGGGCGGTGGTATCACCCCGACCTGGAGCGGTATCTTCAGCGCCTCTGTACCCGGCATTTCCGTGTCGTGGAAATGGGGTGCGGCCGCCTACACGTGCTTCCCGGTACCTCCTGGGGTCTACAACCTGCTTAATGTCAAGGCGAGCCATTGTAACGCATGCACCGGCAACAATGGAGACCACGCGGGGACTCCGGAAAATCGGGCGTACCAACAGTGCGTCGTCGGCGGAGCCAGGGGCGGCGGTGGTGCGAACTATACGGGTTCATGGAGCGGTACGATCTCACAGCAAGTCTGTGAATTTTCACCGTAATCGATTCCTGACCACCTGGGAGCGCACGGCGCGGCCGAAACCGGTCCAAGCCGTGCGCAGGTCGAGCCGAGTTTGACATCGACCATTGACGCGCAGCCGGCCGGAGTGCCGGCTGCGCGTTGTTGTGGGGACGTGCGCTTCTGAACCGCGCCCTGAAACGGCATCGAAAGCCGGGGAAATGCCGTTAAAAGCACATCCTTTCTGTCAGTTATGATTGTGCGTCGAGGTGGTGCGCAAATACGCAGACTACCTGCCGCATTATGCCGTCCCCCAACATAATGCAACGCGTTTTTAAGGGGCGAACGGCTCAATCCGGCTGGAGAAGGTAAACCGTACCGGAACTCCGGGATGGATCGCCGCGTCTCTGGCGGCCTCTGCTTGGGGCGGTGGCCGGTCTGTCACTCGATGCGGGTAGCGGCGGACGTAGTCTAACACCTGCTCGGGACCGGCAAAGGGTTTCCTGGAGTAGACCACCCATCCGGCTTCGCGCACGGGCGCCAAATAACCTGAGAAGTTGGCCCGATCCCGCAGCGGTGACTTGACGATAAATCGTGGCCTAAGCTACTTTCATTTGGGTGGCCTCTTTCAGGTCGATTCTTGTGTATGCAAACCTGATCCTGCGTTGTAGGGAGGCCGCCTCCCACGCCGTTTACGTCATTCGAAGCCGGATTTTTCTGAAACCGAGAGGCGGAGAGAGCCCACCCGCCGGTCGAGCCAACCCTCCAGAGGCTTCCCGAGAAGTAGCAACATGACGAAGAAAACTAATCTGACGCACCAAGTGGCGGTCATCGGCGCCGGCCCGTATGGCTTGGCGGCGACCGCCTACCTGCGTGCAGTGAACATCGAGACCTGCGTGTTTGGCGAGCCGATGGCGTTTTGGGCAAACCAGATGCCCGAAGGCATGCTGCTGCGCTCCGACTGGGAGACCTTGCATATCGCCGATCCGCACCGCGCCTCGACGCTCGATCACTATTCAGCGGCACAGCATGCCACC
>JAFAUY010000416.1 GCA_019243005.1 Verrucomicrobiota bacterium
GGGTTCAAGTCCCCCCCCGAGCAGAGAGGGATCCTCGAAGACCTGCTGCGACGCAATCTCGATTCGAGTTCGTCGCAGACAGCGGCTCCATTTACGAGGTGAGTAGGTTGTGCGTTGGGCCCTGGAGTGCCTTCCTGGTGGAGATCAACGGCCGGTCCGGCACCATTTCCGGAAACGGGCAATGTCTGGTCCTGGCATCACGACGGGAATGCTCGGCTTTGGTGCGGTCTGGCTATCGATGGGTGAGGAAGGCGAAAAGTGCTTCGGCCGGTTGGCTCATACCCGTACGGGTCATGAGCTCCTTTTACGGATGCGCTGACAGTCACCGTTCTCACTGGTACGGTATTGCAGGTGAACGAGTCGTCCATCGACCCTCCGGCCCATGAGCAGCCACCCCAAGGGCGGGGTCCGGACCGCGTCCCGTCACCCCTCACGCTTCGCGGAATCGAGCGAGGACCGGGGGAGCACGACGGCACCGAGGACCTCCGCCTGACGACCGACGCCGGGAGCATCACCTGTCGGCTTCACCCGGCGCCGGGTGATGGGGCGGTGCTCTGGGTATTCGGTGCCGGCGGCGGGCTGGGCGGGCCTGCGGGGGGCCTCTACACGCGGCTGGGCGGACGGCTCCGGGCCGAAGGCATCGCCTCGCTCGAACTGGCCTACCGCCACCCCGGGCGGCTGGGCGAGTGCGTGGCCGATGTGCTGTTCGGCCTTACCTGGCTCGGGGCTCAGGGCAAACGCCGGGCCGTGCTGGTCGGCCACTCCTTCGGGGGTGCGGTGGTGATCACGGCCGGGGTCGCGGCAGCCAGGATGGTGGCGGCGGTGGCCGCCCTGAGCAGCCAGACCAGCGGCGCGCTCGGCACGGTGGGCGCGCTCAGTCCCCGGCCGCTGCTGCTCGTCCATGGCACCGCCGACGAGGTGCTGCCCGAAGCCTGCTCGCGCGCACTCTACGTCGGCGCGGGCGAGCCAAAACAACTGATCCTCTACCCGGGTTGCCGGCACGGGCTCGATGAGTGCCGGGAACGGCTCGACCGCGACCTCATGGCGTGGCTCCGGCGCGTGCTCCGGCCCCGGGATGGTCACGACAGCCCGGGGACGTAAGCACAAGCCACGCTGACCACCAGGAGGACGCACCGCGGGCGGGCAGCAGCGCCCAAAGCCAACCCAACGTGCTAAGTGCCGTTGCGGTCGCCCAGAAAAGCGATCAAGCTCAGCTCCAGGGGGGAGCCTGCGGATTTGTCGTGGCAGACCCTACTTGATGCCCATCGCTTCCTTTATTGCTGCTGCCGCTACGGAAGTGCCTACTTTGGACGCGACATCCAGCGCCCACTTCCCGGCGCTTGACAAATATTCCAGCGCTTTTGGACCATTCCCCTTCGTTGCTTCAGTTTCCGCTGAAGCTACGGCCCCAATAGAACTGTAGTGCTCGGCTGAGATAGCATCCTTCAGCAACTCGTTCCGCAAAACCCCAAGCTGCTCGGCCAGCGTAGGCAGCTCCTTGGATACCTCCGATTCCTGCCAAACCTGCTTGAAAGTCATGTCGTGAGCGTGCGATCCCGGTCCTACAGCGCCCGCCTGCCCTGTCTTGTATTGGTCTCCCATAATTATCTGAACAAACTCTTCTCGCGTTCCGGGCTGATACTCACCTTTCGATGATCCTATATCGATCAACAAAGCGGAATATTGCTCGACTTCTTTCTGATTGTCCAGCTCTAGAAAATCCTCTTCGAAAATGTCTAGCTCCGTCGTTAAAACCCGCTCTGTTCCCACGAGGTTTGCAGCGTCGATGATCCGCGGTTGGTATTCTCTAGGAATTTTAAGCTGGAACTGAAAATCGGGATCTGGCGTGAGCGAAATACAGGGAACAAACGTTGCTGTGGTAAGTCCCAAGAGGTAAGCCGCCTCGGCTGAACGTGCGTCCAAGACGGCGATGACCAAGTTCGCAGCTGCGAAATGCTCGCGAATTTCCTCCTGGTGAGACGCCGCTTCTCTAATCTCGCCGAGATCGACTGTTCGGTATTCTCGATTCTTGCAGAAGTCGACGATCAGTTTCCTCAACGCAGCGTCTCGCGCGTTGACACCGATCACCAGGCAGGATCTTTGAAAAGCTGGAGGTTGGTACCTCGGAGGCGGGTTTTCTCCCAGATAGCCTTGGAAAATCTGAAGAGCATGCCGATGTTGTCTCACCTCCCGTAGGAACGATTTTCGCGAGAAACGGCGCTGTAAGACGCGGTCGGGAACGATCTGACCAGGCAGAACATCTTCTATAAACACGACCAATGGCTTTCGAGCCCATAGGCAAAGTCCAATCTCGAAAAGAATATGCGGCGAAACGCCTCCTTCCCGGCGGGTTAGGACTGCAACCATCCCATCGCAATAGGTTAGATGACGCTCCAATTTGGCAGCATTCACCGAATCGGAAGGTGGATCGAGACTGGGAATGAGGCCGGTGGATCGCATGAGCTGCCCAAAAAACTTGACTATTGGTGCGTCCTCTTTGCGGTAACTGTGTGCGAAATAGACTAAGTTCATCCGAGCCCTCCAAACTCCGGGGCTTTGCGCCTTCGGCGAGTCCCGTCGCGGGCGCACATCAACCCGGTTCCGTTTTTTCCAGGCGCCAGCTCCGCCGGGGGCTTGTCCTCGACCGCGCTCGCCAGTGCTTCGCTCTCGGTTAGGTGGGAAAAAAGGATCATTTCCTCACCGGTCGTCTCTACCACGATTGGTCAATGGGCTTCAAGGGCGACGCACGCACCTCGTACTTCGGATCCGAAGGCCGCAGTGCCATCGTCTGGTGCGCCCGTCTTTACCCCGCGCAACGCGTTCGTCGCCCTTGGGGACGGGCTCAAACATCGTTCAGTGACGGAAACTACATACTCCAAAACAGGGACACGCAACGGCAACAGACTGGTAGGCCTCAAGCCTGTTATGGTGATAAGTGAAAGCGAGCGGAGCCCGGCAATCCCGGCAAGATCCCGGCTCGTCAAGGGCCGCGACTTCGTTGAGTTGACCGCACCGCGAACAGACCAGAACGTTCAGCGGATGCCGCGCATCTGATCCGCAACGCGAGCCCAAAATAGGGACGGGTCCGCTTTCCGGCGCCAGCCTTTCCGGGGCGCTGCCGGCGGACGTGCCAGCTCGCCAAATCACTGGCTAACCGGCGTCACCGGTGACCGGCCGATCTCGCGCCCGGCACCATCCCTCGCAATGATACGGACTGACGTGAGGGATTGGTTGACTGGAATCGTCGTGTCGAGGCCGTTCCAGGCTACCGAAGCGACCCGCCGCAGGTTGTCGCCCTCACCCTCGCGTACCTGGCCGGAGCCGCTCAGGACGTCCCAACGGGCGACTTCGGTCGCCCCGTTCCAGATGGCGTGCACGATCGTGGAACCATCGCTTTGCCGCTGCGCGGTTGCCACCGGCTCGGTATCCGGCTCGGCGTGCCAAACGAAGCGATAGGCCCGGTAGGTGTCGTAACCGCTCGGCACGCTCGCATCGAAGATCAGTTGCCCGTGAGGGTCAAACTCCGAGAAGCGCCCAACCGCCCCCCACCCAACAAAGGTGTCGCCGTTTTCCAGCCCTTGTGAGCCACCTTGCGAGGGCGCCGACAGCCCCTGAGGGTGCTGGAGCGAGCGGATGAGGGTCGCCGTCCCGGCAATCGGATCACGCCGCACACAGATGACGCGCGAATACGGCAGGACCGGCGTGCCGTTCGACTCGTTGTCGAAGAGCCGGATCGTATCCGGCCCGGCCACGACGGGGTTATGCTGGTACCAGAACCGGACGCCCGGGCCGAGGTCGAAGTCGCTCTTTTTGCCCCCCAGCCGCCAGATCACGCGGCCGGTCCGACGGTCAATTTTGTAGACCGTCGACGTGTGCCGGGCCGAGAGGAGCAGGTTGCCATCCGTATCGAGGCTGATCGCGTTGAGGTGGAAGTAGTCCCAGGCGGTCGTCGCGGGCGAAGGCAGCGGCTTGACCATTGGTCACGGGTAAGAACCAGACCGGCCGGCCCTGGTTGTCCACGATCTCGGGCCCCTGTGGACCGGGAGGCGTGCCGCCGGCGATACCCGCCGCTTTCGGCGCGATGAAAAT
>JAFAUY010000007.1 GCA_019243005.1 Verrucomicrobiota bacterium
GCGTAGTAATGTCCCCGCTGGACCTGTTGGTCCTTGGTGGTGGCCATACCGTTATCGCGGAGGTAATCAAACCCGAACTCGCTGTTGGTCCCGTACGTGATGTCGCAGTCGTACTGGGCCTTGCGCACGGAAGGGTCCTGGTCGTGCTGGATGCATCCCACCGTGACCCCGAGCGCCTTGAAGATTTCGCCCATCCATTCGGCGTCACGCCGGGCGAGGTAATCGTTAACGGTGATCAGGTGAACCCCGCGTCCGGTGAGCGCGTTAAGGTAGAGCGGGCAGGTGGCCACCAGGGTTTTACCTTCACCGGTCGCCATCTCGGCGATTTTGCCCTCGTGCAAGGCGATGCCCCCGATCGATTGGACATCGAAATGCACCATGTTCCAGGTTATCGGTTGGTCGCAGACCAGCCACGTCTTGCCGCAGAGGCGCCGGGCCACGTTCTTGACGGCGGCAAACGCTTCCGGAAGGATTTCATTCAGCCGGCGCGCCAAAGCCGCCGGGTCGTCGATTTTGCTCAGTTCAGCTTTCCATTGCGCAGTCTTTTCGCGAAATTGTTCGTCGGACCAGGATTCGAACTCCTGGTCCAATTTATTGATCTTTTCTACGATCGGTCGAATGCGCCGGAGCTCGCGCTGATTCTTGGAACCGAGCACGGCCTTTAAAATCCAACTTACCATAACAACACTTTCACTTGCTCCCTGGTCGAGTTACGGGAATGGCAGCAAGGTCAGGCGGCAAGCGGTCAGGTTCGAAAGTCTCGACCTGAAGTTGAATCAAGCTCTCGAAGCGACATCCGAAATCCGGTTTCACGTCCCCGCTGCGGTCCACAATGCTGCCCACGGCCACCACTCGGCCGCCGTGTGTTCTGACAATCTCGATCGTTTCTTTAACTTTTCCACCCCGCGTCACGACGTCTTCCGCCACGATGAAGCGTTCCCCGGGCACGATTTGAAAACCTCGCCGCAAGGTGAGTTTCCCGTCTGCTTTCTCTGCAAAAATATGCCGTTTACCCAGATGGCGGCCAACCTCCTGTCCGACGATGATGCCGCCGAGCGCGGGCGAAATCACGGCGTCGGCTTCAATATCGGCCAGCTTGGCCGCAAGTTCACCGCAAATTTCAGCGGCCAGCCAGGTGTGCTGGAGCACCAGCGCGCATTGGAAATACTGGCGGCTGTGCAACCCTGAGCTCAGGACGAAATGCCCCGAAAGCAGTGCGCCGGTGCGGCTAAAGGTATGTAAAAGGGACTCCGGCACAGGTCAGGAACGTTGAACGGCGATGGCTTCGATTTCGATTTGGGCGCCTTTGGGCAAGGCCGCCACTTGAACGGTGGAACGCGCCGGGAAGGCCTTTTGGAAAAAAGCGCCGTAGACCGCGTTCATCTCGGCAAACCGGCTCAGGTCGGTCATGAAAACCGTCGTCTTGACGATATCGTCCGGCTCCAAACCGTGGGCGCCGAGGACGGCTTCAAGGTTCTGCAGGACGCGCTGCGTCTGGGCACGGAGGTCGCCGGCCACCAGTTCGCCCGTCTGCGGATCGATCGGGACCTGGCCGGAGCAAAAAACCAGCGAGCCCGCGGCGATGGCTTGGGAATAGGGTCCCAACGCGGCCGGAGCCTCTGGGCTGCTAACGACGGTTTTCATCCAGGCGTTCAAGGGTATTCAGACCGCCCGGCGTGTCAATCTCGGAGCCTGCTAGCCGGGTTCACCAGCTTTAAGGTGCTCGTCGTCGCCGGCCAGTCGGGCTTCGAGCCGTTCCAGCCGTTGTTGGAGAGCCTTGATGGTTTTATACATGCCCGGCAGCCGTTTAAGGTGAACCTCGCGTTCGAGGAAGGCGCGTTTGGGCTGGGCCGGCGCTCCGATGACCACGGATCGCTCGGGCACGTGGTTGGTGATGCCGGCCTGGGCATGCACCACCGCATCACTTCCGACGCTCAGGTGATCCGGCAACCCCGCCTGGCCGCCCACTACTGCCCGGTCACCGACCCGCGAACTCCCGCCCAGACCCACCTGCGCGACGATCAGGCAATTCTCGCCTACCGTGACGTTGTGGCCAACCTGAACCAGGTTATCGAGTTTGGTGCCTTTGCCGATCCGCGTCTCGCCCAGGGTTCCCCGGTCGATGCAGGCGTTTGCGCCGATCTCGACGTCATCTTCGATCGCCACGTTTCCGATCGAATTAATCCGGACGATGTCGGTGTTGAAGGCCTGTACCTCTCCCGTTTCGCGTACCGACTCGACGCTGCCGCGCTCCGGCGTGACAAACGCGAAACCATCTCCGCCGATGACCGCATTCGGCTGCACGATCACCCGGTTGCCGAGACGGCACCGGTCGCCCACGCGCACGCCCGCGTGCAGCAAACAATTCTGGCCGACGCGCACCTCGGCCCCGATCGACACGTGGGCCACGAGCCTGGTGCCGTCGCCCAGCACGCTGCCCGGGCCGACCCAGCACTGGGGGCCGATGCGCACGTCCGACCCGAGGCGGGCGGACTGATCGACGACCGCAGAGGGGTGAATGCCGGGCTCGACGAACGCGGGCCGCTCAAAAAGTTGCATCAGCAATGCCAGCACCAGTCGCGGACGCTTCACGATGATCTGATTGGCGATCGGTACTTGCAAGTCGCCGACCTCAGCCGGGATCACGGCATTTTGGATTCTTCCCGTGTGCAGGAAGGAGACGGCGTTCGGAGAAAGCACCAACGCAAGGTCTTCCGTGCTTTCGACCAGGCCCGGATGCGTCACCCGTGTGACCTGAACCGAAGGATCCCCGCGTAACTCGCCATCCACAAATCGAGCGATCTCGCCCAGAGTTCTCATAGAGGTAAATGCCACGAATGCCACAAGCCGAAAAATGCCACAAATGATATCGCGCTTAGCGCGCGATATACCATAACTGAAGAGGGGAGTGCCGGACGCCGGGTGTCGCGTGTTAAGTCTCGGGTAAAAGAGACGCAGGGCCCGCCGTGTGACCCTAATCCGTGTTAATCGGTGTAATCTGTGGAGGTCTTCCTCTTTTCTGCGTTGTCTGCGTGTTCTGCGGATAATCTGAGGATCAGGTCGAATTCCGGCCGGGTTAGGGGCATCACGGAGAGTCGCGGCTGGCGCAGTAACGCGAGGTTCCGCAGTCGCGGTTCGCTTTTTATCTGTTCGAGGGTCACGGGCGGTTGGACGGCGCGAACCGGCACGAGTTCGACCGCCACCCAGGCCGGGTCCGTCGGATCGGCAAAAGCCTCGCGTGCGACCCTGGCAAGGCCCACCACCGCTTTACCGGTCACGCTGTGATAGTAAAGCACGTCGTCGCCCACCTTCATCGCGCGCAGGTGATTGCGAGCCTGGTAGTTGCGTACACCGGTCCAGTCCGTTTTTGCGTCGGCGACGAATCGTTCCCACGCGTACGTGGACGGTTCCTGTTTCACCAGCCAGTATTTGCTCATGCCGGGGTCAATTTGTCTTTGGCGACAGATCGCGCGATAAGCGCCGTATTATGTCGGGCGTATTGATCACGTTCGAGGGTGGGGAAGGGTGCGGCAAGTCGACCCAGCTAACCCGGTTGGCGGCCCGCTTGCGCGCCGCCGGCAGGGAGGTGATCGAGGTCAGCGAACCCGGGTCTACCGCCGTCGGCGTCCAAATCCGGAATTTATTACTGCACGCCGAGGAGGGCCGGCAACTGGATGCGCGGACAGAACTGTTGCTTTTCGCCGCGAGTCGTGCCCAACTGGTTCAGCAGGTCGTTAAACCGGCGCTCAGGCGCGGAGCCATCGTCCTTTCAGACCGGTTTACCGATTCAACCGTGGTTTATCAGGGCATCGCCCGGGGGCTCGATCTGGCCTTCATCCGATCCTTGAACGAGTTCGCCGGGGACGGACTCCGGCCGGACCTGACGTTTCTGCTCGATCTCGATCTGCCGGCCTCGCAGACGCGCCTGCTGCGACGGGTACGCCCGGCCGGGCGCAAGGATCGGATGGAATCGCTGCCGCCCTCCTTTTTCGAAAAAGTTCGGGAAGGCTACCTTCGCCTGTCCCGCGAAGAACCGCGACGGTTCTGCGTCATTGACGCCAGCCGTAAACGGGACGAAATCGAAGAAGAAATCTGGAAGATTGTCCATGGCTTTCTCTGCCACTGAAGCGCTTGAGTACCTGGTAAACGCGTACCGTCAGCAGCGCCTGCCGCACTCGTTTCTGTTTTCGGGGGAGGAAGGTAGCGGCAAGCGGCAGCTTACGGCGGGATTTTTTGAGGCGATCAACCGGGAGACGTTTGATCCTCACCATCCGGACTACCATCAGGTCGACCCGGAATCGAAGTCACGCCGCATTCTCGTCGAGCAAATTCGGTCACTGGAAAACGCGCTCCGGATGAAACCGGCACGTGTAGCGTGGAAGTTCGGGTTGATCAACGACGCGGATCGCCTCATGCCGCAAGCCGCCAACGCGTTCCTGAAAACGCTGGAAGAGCCACCGGCCAATTCGGTGCTGATTCTGGCCACGGCCCTGCCGGAAGCCCTCCTGGAAACGATCCGGTCGCGGTGTGTGCACGTGCCTTTGCGGCGGCTGCAGCCGCCGGAACTCGACCCCGAAGCCGTTCCGATTCTGGACCAGGCGGCGCGGTATTGCGCCGGAGGCGAGCTGTCGGTGGCCGGGAGCCTGAAATTGGCTCGCAGGTTCGAGGAGTCATTAAACCAGTTGCGGGCGCGTATCGAAGCTGAACACGAAGAAGAGTTGAAGCGCCAGCTGGAGGTTTACCAAAAAACGACCGACGGCAGTTGGGTGGAGAATGAAGAGGCGCGCTTGTCGGTACTGACGGAAAGCCGGTACGTCAAGGCACGGTCAAAATTGCTCTTTCGCCTGATCGAACTGTTTGGTGATGCCTTGCGCGCCGCTGTCGCCGGCACCGGCGCTGCGCTGCCTGAGTACCGGGATTACACCCGCCGGATGGGTGAACGCTGGCCCGCTGCGGACCTGCTGGAGCGAATGCGCGGTTTGGAACACTTGCAGGATCATCTCGCCCGTAACGTGCAGGAAGCCCTCGCCATCGAAGCAGGGTTTCTGTGCGCTTTCGGCCCCGCTCAGGCGGTCAATGGCCTGAGGACCGGCCTTCCCTGATAACGGGCCGGCGCCGGGCGGCACGCTGGCGGCGCTTGTTTGCCCGCCTTTTTCGCCGACCGTCAAACCCGATCAGCCCAGACGCATGCAACAGCTCTATGTCGTGAGGCACGCCGACGCGGAACCCACGAAGACTACGGACGAGGAGCGAGCCCTGACCTCCAAAGGCGAACGGCAGGCCGCCAAGGTCGGGCAGTTCTGCGCCAAACAAGAGTTTGCCGTGGGTCCCGTCTTCAGCAGCCCGCTCGTTCGGGCCGTGCAGACCGCCGAGCTCGTCGCTAAACCGCTCGGTGCAGACGTCAAAACCAGTCGAGAACTGGCGCCCGGGATGACGCCCGGCCGCTTGCGCGCTTTTTTACGGGAGCAGCGTTCTCGTGACAGCCTGTTGATCGTGGGCCATGAACCCGATCTCAGTCACGCAGTTGCCGACCTGCTCGGATGCGCGCCGGAGCGGTTGCGGGTAAAGAAAGCAACGCTGTTGCGGGTGTCTTTTGAAGAAGCAAAACTTGAACTTGCTACTCTCGATTTCCTTGTTCCAGTGGGTTTGCTGTAAGCATGCCTTCGCCTGAAGGAGAAGGGCCTGGCAGCGGGCCCGCCACCGTAAAAAGTTATGAAGCCTGAAATCATTCGCACGGTTACCCTTGCAGAGGACGGCGCCCATTTCATCGCGGACTGTGCGACACAATCCATCGACGATTACGGCCATTTCCGTTTGTGCCTGAGTGGCGGCAATACCCCGCGGGCGGTCTACGCCGCGTTAGCGTTGCTCGATTGCGACTGGTCAAAATGGATTGTTACCTTCGGCGATGAACGCTGCGTGCCGCCCGATGATCCTCAAAGCAATTACCGGATGGCTTCCGAAGCGTTTCTGCTGGTGACGACGCCCGGCGAACTTCTGCGGATCCACGGGGAGCATCCACCCGAAGAAGCCGCCCTGGAATACGAGAACATTCTGCAGCAGGTGGCCATGCGTTTTGGCGAGGAAAGATACCGGCACGATCTGATTTTGCTCGGCCTTGGTGAAGATGGCCATACCGCTTCGTTGTTTCCCGGCACCAAGGCCTTGTCGGAGACCCGGCGTAGCGTGGTGGCCAATTTCGTTCCTAAATTTAACGGTTATCGGATCACCACGACCTATCCGTTGATCAATGCGGCGCGCAAGGTCGCATTCCTGGTAAACGATCCCAAGAAGGCGCACATCATCGAGGGCGTCTTGCAACGCGATCCCGCTTACCCGGCTTCCGGCGTCCAGCCTGCAATGGGAGCGCTCCTTTGGTTTATCGGGAAATAGCCCACACCGTCGCCAGCCGGCAGCTTTTCGTCGAAGGCGCCGTCGTGACGCTCGGACACGTTCGGTTCGCGTTCAGCAAGGTTGTCTCAGAAACCATCAGGGCAGCTCGACCACGCCCGCAATGGCCGGTTACCGCCATCCGTTGGTGGTGTGCGAGCCG
>JAFAUY010000232.1 GCA_019243005.1 Verrucomicrobiota bacterium
GGTGGCATCACCAACCTGATGGCGGTCTATGAATACGCTGAGCCAGTGACGGCGCATGGGCTGGTTTTCATGGACACGCCGGGTTATGACCCCGTTTCGGCAACCGGGCAGGTGGCGGGCGGAGCGAATCTGATCTGCTTCACCACAGGTCGCGGCTCGGTTTACGGTTGCAAACCGGCACCATCAATAAAGCTGGCGACGAACTCCGCCCTCTACGCCCGGATGCAGGATGACATGGACGTGAATTGCGGCGAACTCCTGGACGGCGGAGTAAACCTTGCTGAGTTGGGGGAGCGAATTTTCTCGACCATGCTGGCGACGGCTTCCGGCCGGCCTTCGCGATCAGAGGCCCACGGCTTCGGCGTAGACGAGTTTGTCCCGTGGACGCTTGGTGCGGTGATGTAATTTGGATACCCGAGAGGGCGGGCCGCCGATCGCGGCGCGCAATGACCTTATGACGAAAAAACTTCGTTCGCAGGCTTGGTTCGGCGGCTTGGGGCGCGACGCTTTCATCCATCGCAGCTGGATGAAAAACGCGGGGCATCCCGATGACGAGTTCGACGGCCGCCCGGTGATCGGCATCTGCAACACGTTTTCGGAGCTGACGCCGTGCAACGCTCACTTTCGCCAATTAGCGGAGTACGTGAAACGGGGGGTCCGCGAGGCGGGCGGCCTGCCGCTTGAATTCCCGGTATTTTCCTGCGGCGAAACTAACCTGCGCCCGACTGCTATGCTGTTCCGTAACCTGGCGTCGATGGACGTCGAGGAATCCATACGCGGGAATCCGGTGGATGGCGTGGTGCTTCTGACGGGTTGCGACAAGACCACCCCGTCCCTGGTAATGGGGGCTGCCAGCTGTGACTTGCCCTCTATCGTAGTTTCCGGCGGCCCGATGCTGAACGGCCAATTCGAAGGTTGCGCCATTGGGTCAGGTACGGACGTCTGGCGGTTTTCGGAAAACGTTCGCGCGGGGTTGATGAGCGCAGACGCCTTTTACGCGGCGGAGAGCGCGATGTCACGATCGCCGGGCCATTGCAATACCATGGGAACCGCCTCAACCATGGCCTCGATGGTGGAAGCGCTTGGGCTGGCGCTTCCGGAGAACGCCGCCTTCCCGGCCGTGGATTCGCGGCGCAACCGGCTCGCCCACCTTGCGGGGCGCCGGATCGTGCAGATGGTCCACGAAGACCTTAAACCGTCCCAAATCCTCACAAAAGCCGCGTTTGAAAACGCCATTCGCGTGATCGGCGTCATCGGCGGCTCCACAAATGCCGTCATCCACCTTGTGGCCATCGCGGGCCGGGCAGGGGTGCCGGTCAACCTGGATGACTGGGACCGATGCGGCCATGAAGTGCCATGCCTGCTTAACCTGATGCCGTCAGGTAAGTACTTAATGGAAGACTTTTGTTATGCCGGCGGTTTGCCGGCCTTGATGAAGGAAATGGAACACCTGTTGCATCTCGAAGCCCTGACCGTCACCGGCAAATCCGTCGGCGAAAACATTAGCTCCGCGCGTTGTTACAATCGGGAAGTGATCGCGCCTTTTGATGAACCCTTCCAGCCACACGGGGGGATTGCCGTTCTTCGAGGGAACCTGGCCCCCAACGGGGCGGTCTTGAAACCCTCTGCCGCCAGCCCGGCGTTGATGCGTCACCGAGGACGGGCCGTGGTCTTCGAGACGATCGAAGATTTTAAAACCAGGATAGACGATCCGGCGTTGCCGGTGGATGCTTCGTCGGTCCTCGTGTTGAAAAATTGCGGGCCGAAAGGCTATCCGGGCATGCCGGAGGTGGGCAACATGGCGCTGCCGGTCAAGCTGCTAAAGCAAGGGATCCGCGACATGGTAAGGATCTCGGATGCGCGGATGAGCGGCACGGCCTTCGGCACCACCGTCCTGCACGTCAGCCCCGAAGCGGAGGTGGGCGGGCCGCTGGCACTGGTGCGCGACCGCGACTACATCGAGTTGGACATGGAAGGAAGAAAACTGCACCTGGAAGTCAGCGACGCCGAATTGGAAGCGCGCCGAAAAACTTGGAAGCCGCCGCGCCCGTCGATGGCCAGCGGTTACCAACGCCTCTACGTTGAGCACGTGATGCAAGCCGATCAGGGCGCCGATTTCGATTTTCTGCTCGGCTGCCGGGGTTGTGCAGCACCGCACCGGGAGAGCCACTAAGATGCCGCTGCACCTTTACCGTACCCGCGGAGGATTTTTTGTGCGTTCGGCCGAGGATGCCTTCTTCGGCGTGCCGGGAGACGATCTCGATTCGCTGCTGAACCGTCCCGACCTTTCGCATTACCTCGCCGCCTTGACACGGACCCAGCCGGTCCCCGCGCCTCTGCCTGACGCGTGGCTGGCTCCTGTCGGAACCCAGGAGATCTGGGCGGCTGGGGTTACGTACGAGCGCAGCCGGGAAGGCCGCCGAGAGGAAGCCAGGGAAAGCGGGGCCGCCGATTTTTACGCGCGGGTCTATGATGCGCCGCGCCCGGAGCTCTTTTTCAAGTCACCCGGCTGGCGCGCGGTCGGGCCGAACGCAACGATCAGGATTCGCCGGGATGCCCGCTGGAACGTGCCGGAACCCGAGTTGGTCCTGGTCATCAATCGCGACCGGCAGATCGTGGGTTACACGCTGGGCAACGACGTCTCTTCACGCGATATCGAGGGGGAAAATCCCCTCTATCTGCCGCAAGCAAAAGTTTACGACGGCAGCTGCGCGTTG
>JAFAUY010000241.1 GCA_019243005.1 Verrucomicrobiota bacterium
AAACCTCACCTGACCAATCGTGCCCCCATCTCCGGCGTGATCGCGGCGCAGGCCCGGAAACGGATCCTCGCAAAAACCCGGGGCAACTACCCCGCTCCCCTGAAAGCCCTGGAGGTCGTGGTTGCCGGTCTGGCCGCTTCACACGCCCAATCGCTCGCAAACGAGCGGCGCGAATTTATCAACCTGGCCATGGGCGAGCCGGCCGCCAACCTGATCCGGGTATTTTTCTTGCAGGAACGGGCCAAGAAGCTGGCGGTCGACTCCCCGGAAAAATCGGTGAAGGTCGGGCGCGCCATGGTGGTCGGTGCCGGCTTTATGGGGTCCGGCATCGCGCAGTGGCTGAGTGCGCGCGGGTTGCGCGTTGTGCTCAAGGACGTCGGTCCTGAACCGCTCGGCAAAGGCATGCAGGCGATCGCCAGGCTCTATCGTGACGCGGTCAAGCGGCGCATCTTTACCGAAGCGGAAGCCCGCGCCGGTTTCGACCGCATCCTGCCGGTCTTCGAGGACATTCCGCTTCGCGACGTCGACCTCGTGATCGAAGCGGCCGTCGAAAAGCTGGATCTGAAGCGCCAAATCTTCCGGGAGCTTGAAGGAAAGGTGCCCTCCTGCCAGGTGCTGGCCACGAATACCTCCGCGCTTTCGATCGACGCCATCGCCGGCGATATGGCGCATCCGGAAAAAGTGGTGGGAATCCATTTTTTCAGTCCGGTGCACCGCATGCAGCTGGTGGAAATCGTGCAGGGCCCCCGCACGAGTCCGGTGGCGCTGGCCAGCGCCGTCCAGCTTGCCAAAGCCATCGGTAAATTGCCGGTGCTCGTGAAGGACAGCCCGGGGTTTCTCGTCAACCGCATCCTGCTGCCTTACATGATCGAGGCAGTCCGAATGTTCCAAGAAGGCTATTCGATCGAGCGTATCGATCGCCTCATGCTCGATTTCGGGATGCCGACGGGGCCGCTTGGCCTCGCCGACGAAGTCGGGCTCGACGTGGCGGCCCACGTCGCGGTCGACCTCGTTCAGCGACTTCCCCACCTTCCTCCGGTCAACGATGTCCTCCCGCGCATGATTGAGAGAGGCTGGTTGGGCCGCAAATCGGGCCAGGGGTTTTACGATTACCAGACCAAGGGCAAAAAGGCACTCAACCCGCAATTGAACGACTTTCAGGCGTTGCAGGCGCCGCAGGTCGATGATGCTGAACTCCGGGACCGGCTGGTTCTGCTGATGGTAAACGAGGCGGTTCGTGGCCTGCAGGAAGGTGTGGTCACCGCCCCGGAGGACGTCGATTTTGGCATGATCATGGGGACCGGTTGGGCGCCGTTCCGCGGTGGGCCGATAAGCTATGCCGATTCCACCGGTCTGCCTGCCGTCGTCGCCCGCCTGCAGGAACTGCAAAAACGGGTCGGCGATTATTTCGCCCCTTGCGCCCTGCTGGCCGAAAAAGCCGCGCGAGGGGAACGCTTTTACTCCCCGCCGCCCGGCCCTGAATCGCGTCCCGACCGTCCGCCGCAAACCTGAAGTTAGTGTAGCGATATGAAAGAGACGTTGCCTGAACCTGCGCTGAACCTGGATCGTCCATTGCCGGAACTCTCTCCGGACCGAGAGCCCCCTCGGCCGGCGTCGTATCCGCCGATCGAACGCAAACCGGTTCCGTTCGAGGTCAAGGGGTTACAGGCCTTACTGGACGGCGAGTGTGCCGACACCAGAACCATGGTCAAAAACCTCGTGTCGCAGTTCGGTTACGATGACGGCCTGGACGTTCCCGCCTACCGCGCCAAGGTGCTGGCCTGGACCGTGCGCGTCGCGGAGGCGGGGCTCGGCCGCATCTTCATCCCGCGCTACCTCGGCGGCGAGGAAAACCCGCCGAAGTTCATGGCCGCCTTCGAGACCCTGGCGTTTCACGACCTCAGCCTGGTCATCAAAGTCGGCGTGCAGTTCGGTTTATTCGCGGGCAGCATTCAGCGGCTGGGCACCGAATACCATCACCGCAAATATTTGGCTGATGCCGTGGCGGCGCGCCTGCTGGGCTGCTTTGCCATGACGGAGATCGGCCACGGGTCAAACGTGCAAGGGCTCGAAACCACCGCCATGTATGATCGCGCGACGGACACGTTCGTGATTCATAGCCCTTCCTATTCGTCCGGTAAGGATTACATCGGCAACGCCGGCCAACACGGGCGATTGGCGACGGTCTTTGCCCAACTGGAGGTAAACGGCGAGCGGCACGGCGTGCATGCCTTCCTTGTGCCGATTCGGGATGACGCCGGTAAGCCGATGCCGGGCGTCACCATCACCGATAACGGCCTCAAAATGGGTTTGAACGGGGTCGACAACGGCTGCCTCTGGTTTGATCACGTCCGGGTGCCGCGGCTCGAGATGTTGAACCGCTTCGCCGAAGTCACCCCGGACGGCGTTTACCAGAGTGAAATCAAGAGCGCCAACGCCCGCTTCTTCACCATGATCGGCACCTTGGTGACCGGACGGGTAAGCATCGCGACCACGGCCAACAGCGCGGCGAAATCGGCGCTGACGATCGCCGTCCGTTATGCGGCGCGCCGGCGCCAGTTCGGACCGCCGAAAGCCAGCCAGGAAAGTTTACTCCTGGATTATCCCGCCCACCAGGCGAGGTTGATGCCTCTCCTGGCAAATGCTTACGCGCTCGACTTCGCCCTGAAACGCCTGTTGCAGTTAAACGAAAAGGCGACGCCCGGCAATTCCCGTGAGGTGGAAACGCTCGCCGCAGCGTTGAAGGCCTTCGTCACCTGGAACACGACCAGAACGATTCAAACCTGCCGGGAAAGCTGCGGGGGCGAAGGCTATATGGCGGTGAACCGGTTCGCCGCGCTGAAGGCCGATACCGACGTCTATGCGACGTTTGAGGGCGACAACACGGTGTTGATGCAACTCGTTGCCAAGAACCTGCTGACCGAGTTCAGAGACAACCTGAAGGATCTGCGTCCCGCTCAGCTGGCCGGTTTTCTTGTCCGGCAAAAGCTCGCCCAAGTGGCGAAGCAAAGCCCGCTCCTCTGTCTGAACGTCGCCAAAGGTCACTTGCTCGATTCGGCGGCGCAGTTGATGTACTTCAGGCACCGCGAGGAGGCGTTGCTGCTGAAAAATGCGCAGCTCTTCCGGCGATTGCTCTCATCGGAACAGGCTCACACGGCGGGCACGGCGGCCCCGCAGTCGACACTCACAGAGTCACACGGTGCCACGGCGAGAGACGGCGGCCACGGCGCTAAAGCGGGCTCCGAACGCCGAGCGCCGAACCCCGAACCCCGAACCTCGCTCGACGCCCGCTACACGGCGTCCTACACGGCTTTTACCCATTTGCAGCCCGAATTGCTCGAGTTGGCGCACGCGTTCGCGGAGCGGGTTACCCTGGAGTATTTCACGGAGGCAATCGCCGGTGTGGAAAACCGGCCGCTACAAGCCGTGCTCAAGCGGTTGGCGGACCTGTTCGCCCTGACGCACCTCGACGAACATCGGGCATGGTACCTGGAGCAAGGCGTTTTCACGCCCACAAAGAGCGGCGCGATCCGCGCCCTGGTGCTCAGGTTGTGCCGCGATCTTCGCCAGGAGGCCGTCGCCTTGGTGGATGCGTTTGGGATCCCGGACGCGTGCCTCGCCGCCCCCATCGGGCTTTAACGTTAGGCGGGAATTCGGGACGCACTTCCGGGCAAAAAAAGGTAGAGACCTTACCAGGCCCGGCGGGTTACCCGGTTCCACTCGCCGTTGCTAAGAAAATCGATGTCGAGACGGAACCGCCCGTTGTCGCCCTGGTTTACGTCGGCCGAGAAAACGCCCTCGGCGCCGCCGAGGTGCTCGATGACCGAGAGCTCGTTGATCCGGTCGGCAACGGCCTCGGCCGCTCGACTCGTCGCGTAGCTGTAGTGTTGGGCTTCCTCCGCCACGAAGCGCGCTTTGTCTTTGGTGAACGCTTCCGTGACCATTCGCCCCACCACTTCGTTCAGGTAGAACTCCGGCGTCATGCCGAGAATCATCGCAACCTCCTCCAGGGCCGCCCAGTTCTCGCGATTCAATTTCATGCTCAATTTCTCTAACGGCGTTTTCCTAAAACACCTGAGCCGCACCCCCAGCACTTTTTGTGCTCACTCGCCGAAAAAATCCGGACGCGCGCCGGCAACTCCTCGATCCATACCCCGTGCCGACCGGTCCTCGCTCGTGCGAGCTATTGTCCTGACCGGGAAGCCGCGCTACCGGTTTCCATGACTACTTCTTTCTCCGTCGGCGTTTTGGGACTGGGCATCATCGGATCCCGGGTGGCGAAGAACCTTCGACAGAAAGGGTTCAAGGTTTCAGTATGGAATCGCACGGCCAAGACCGAACCTGGGTTTGTCAGCTCCCCGGCAGAACTCGCCAGGCACGCAGAAATTATCCAGATCTTTGTGTCAAATGATGCAGCCGTGCACGAGTCGGTCACCGCGCTCAAACCGGCACTCACCGAGCGGCACTTGCTGCTTTTGCACTCGACCATCTCACCGGAAACCGCCCGGGCGGTGCAAGCCGAAGTGATGGCAATCCGCACACACGTCGTGGACGCCCCCTTTACCGGCAGCCGGGCAGCGGCAGAAAAAGGCCAACTCACCTATTACCTGGCCGGTGATCCCGCGGACATCGAACGGGCTCGCCCGGTACTGGAGGCAAGCAGCAAAACGATGCTGATCTTCGATCGATTCGGAGACGCCAGTACCGTTAAGATCGCGACGAACCTGATCTCGGCGGCGATTGTTGAAGCCCTGGCGGAAGCGGTGGCCTTGGTCGAAGCGTCGGGCGTTGACCTCGGCAAATTCGTCGAAGCCGTCCAGTTCAACGCCTGCCGTTCAGGCGTGGGCGACCTTAAACTTCCCGCCATCCTGCAACGGGACTTCAGCCCGCACTTTTCGCTCAAAAACATGTTGAAGGACTCTCGACTCGCCTTGCAACTGGCCGAAAAAAACTCGTTATCCCTGCCGGTGACCCAGGCCATCAGCCAGATGCTTGCCAGGGGAGATGCCGCCGGTCTCGGCGACCAGGATTACGCGGTAGTTTCGGAACTACTCCGTAAAAAGTAATCGACAGATTAACCCCACACGGCAGCCACGGCGGATCCGCAGAAAAGGACGATCATCCGCCGCACACCCCGCCCTGCTGCCATCACCGAAGACCTGCGGGGGACGATCATCCGCCGCACACCCTGGCCTGCTGCCATCACCGAACACCTGCGGGGGCGGCGGATCCGCAGAACACGCAGAGAACGCAGAAAAGACATCCATCTACAAATTACGCAGATTACACAGATTAGGGTTTTTTGCGGCATTCCGCTCGACGCCTCCGAATTCCACCCGACACTCGACACTTCCTCCTTATGAATGGCTCTTCCTCCGAACACATCGTCGTCTCCGGCCCGCTCAGCGCCTCTCAGGAACTGATCCTTTCTACCGGCGCGCTTGATCTGCTGGTTGAACTCCACCGCGCCTTTGACCAGAGGCGCCGGGAACTGTTGGACCTTCGCCAGGTGCTCCAACGCGAGTTGGACGAGGGCAAAAGCTTGGATTTCCTGCCTGAGACCGCGCACGTGCGGGAATCCGACTGGCGCGTCGCGCCGATTCCGGCCGATCTCCTGGATCGCCGCGTTGAGATTACGGGACCGACGGACCGCAAGATGGTGATCAACGCGCTGAATTCCGGCGCCAAAGTTTTCATGGCGGACTTCGAAGATGCCAACGCCCCGGTTTGGGCCAACATGATTGAGGGCCAGCGTAACCTTTACGACGCGGTCCGACGCACGATCACCTATACGGGTCCGGAAGGTAGGAGCTACCGTTTAAACGAGAATCCGGCGGTTCTGGTCGTGCGGCCGCGCGGCTGGCACCTGGTCGAGAAACACGTCCATATCGATGGCCGGCCGGTTTCAGGTTCGCTTTTCGATTTTGCGCTCTATTTTTACCATAATGCCCGGGAACTGCTTGCGCGCGGCACGGGCCCTTACTTTTATCTTCCGAAAATGGAAAGCTACCTGGAAGCCAGGCTTTGGAATGACGTATTTAACCTGGCCCAGGATAAATTGGGCATCCCCCGCGGCAGCATTCGCGCGACGGTACTGATCGAGACCATCCCGGCCGCTTTCCAGATGGATGAGGTCCTGCACGAACTCAGGGACCATTTCGCGGGCGCAAGTCTGGCAATGGTTACGCAGCCCGAACGGGAAACTCGAGGACGGCCGCAAGTTGGACCACGGCTT
The DNA here is from genome assembly GCA_019243005.1 of Verrucomicrobiota bacterium. GTDB lineage: Bacteria > Verrucomicrobiota > Verrucomicrobiia > Chthoniobacterales > JAFAMB01 > JAFBAP01. The sequence goes on from JAFAUY010000241.1 coordinate 6,236, forward strand.
GTTCCAGAGCCTGTTCGCAGACGAGATGTTCAAACTCGAGACGCTGGTCGGTCCGGAGAAGTTTCGCTCCGGACGCTACGACGCGGCGGCTGACCTTTTCCAGCGCCTGATCACCACGGAAACCTTCGTGGAGTTCCTGACCTTACCCGGGTATGACCTGTTAGATTGACGCTGTCCACGCTCGAAGGCAGGGGACTTCCGCCAAGATCTCATTTGTGTGATTATGGATTCTTCCACAATCTATTAAAACGGCCTAAGTCCCGGAAATGCCGCTTGTTACGGTTGCCCTAACCTTATACACCAGCTGTGCGGAAAGGAACATTTGGCATGCGCTGGATTGAAAAGCTGGGGCTTAACTTCAACCATTACCGGTGGTTACTTCAGGAGAATCGAGATTGGGGCGTTAGCGGTACATGGAGTCGCCGGGCCAGTTTAAGGAATGCGACTGACCTTCGGCTGCCGCCTCCTCGCAACGGTGAAACCACCCGGGTACATGTTCTCACCGGCCATCACAGCTGGCAGCGCGGTCTCTGGATGCTCGCGTCTCTCTTCCACGCATGCGGCCAGGCATGGCCGGTGACGTTTCACGATGACGGCACGTGTGACCGGACCGTTCAGGCGGAACTTACGGCGGTTGCCCCGTTCGCCCAGTTCCTCAGTCGATCCGACGCAGATGGCCGGATGGAAAAGAAGCTGAAAGCCTTCCCGCACACGCTTTCGCTCCGTCGCAGTTGCCCGTTGCTGCTCAGGCTGCTGGACACGTGCATCCTGTTCGAGGAATTCAACCAGCTGGTGCTGAGCTGCGACATCCTCTTTTTCCTTACTCCTAAAGAGTTGCTCTGGTGGGACCACGACGGGTCGCCGGAAAGTCTGTTCCTCGCAAACGGAGCGAACCTTTCTTCAGAACTTTTACCGGCCATAGGCCACCAGCTCGGGATTCGACCCGTCCGCCAGCTCAACTCCGGCGTCGCTGCCCTCCGGAGCGGCTTTCTCGATCTGCCGCTGATCGAAAGAGCGCTCGCTCAAACTGCCTCGGTCCATGCAGAACAGCGCTGGGCGGTCGAGCGAGCGTTGTTTGCGATGCTGGCTGCGGTGAAGCCGTCCGGTCTGTTGCCATCCAGTTATGTGATTTCTGCCGGCCAAACCAAGCCGGCCACCGCGACGATGCGCTATTACGTCGGCCACGCTCACGAACAATTTCATGCCGAGGGCCTCAGCACCATGGCGCCCATCCTCTCGTCGCGGTTCGGCCGCCGGCGTCCTCGTCGCTCAACCCGCCCCGTCTGGAATTAGTGCCACAAATGAAGAGGGGCAGGCACCGTCGTCGGGTACCTTCTACCCCGGTTTTCAACTTGGTTGGGCCGGTCTTTGCCCCGACGGAGCAGTCGGAAAGTAGCCCGGCACTTCGGTGCTAAGCGTTACCCACCTTTTGGGGTGACGGGCGCCGGGGAGCGGTCTTTGCCCCGGAGGGGCTAGGGATAGTAGCCAGGGACTTCAACGCTTGGTGTGAATTAAATGTCTCCCCTGGATGGGCCGAGAGACCGACTTCTGCCCCGGAGGGGCGATCCTAGAGGGATGATCGTGTAGCCCGGCACTTCAGTGCCGGGTAGCGGTCTTTAAAAGAGATCCGTCCCGTCGGGACGGTGGGAAGGGAGCCTGCACCGTCTCGCCGTGCGATCCCCGGGGCCAGTGGGGTGGCGCGCCTTTTCCAGCGTCCCGACGGGACGCAACCCTTTTTAAACGCATCTTCCAGGTAAAGGCCCCTCCAGGGACTGAAGTCCCTGGCTACTTTCCGGCTGCCCCGCCGGGGCCAAGACCGGCCCGACCATCCTGAGAGGGGGTGTAACTCTGTGTCAATCTGCGTAATCTGTGGAGGTTTTTTCTCTTTCTGCGTTGTCTGCGTGTTCTGCGGATCCGCCCCCTTCAGTGTCCCGCCTTGGCCACCATGTGTGTCTGCGGCGGACGATGGTCTTTCTTTGGATGCTTACGCCTCGGCGCCCACGTGGATCTGAGCCTTGACGCAGTCTGGCGGCATTTTGAGCGCGAAGTTAAACGCATCGACGCTCTCGCGAAACTCAAAGGTGCGGCTGATCAACGGCTTGAGGTTAATCTTACCCGAGCCCATCAAGGCCAGCGCACGCGGGTACACATGCGCATAGCGGAACACGGTTTCAATCGACGCCTCTTTCGCCTGCAACGAGACGATGTCGAGCTCTACGGGTTTGATCGGCATCCCGACCAGGACAATTCTCCCGCCCGGAGCTAACGGTTCATGAACCTTCTGGATCGCCGCAGGCGCCCCCGTCGCTTCAAACACCAGATCAGCTCCCCAGCCCTCGGTGAGGTCATCAACGACCTGGCGCAAATTTTCCCTGGCGACGTTCACGGGCCGGATCGGGCCCAGCTTGGCCGCCAGATCCAGCTTGGGCTGCTGCACGTCGGTAAGCACCACCTGGCTGCAACCGCCGGCCAAAGCCGACAGCGCGGTCACCACCCCGATCGGTCCGGCGCCCATCACGACCGCCAAATCGCCCGGCTTGATTTTCGCCTTCACCGCCGCGTGCATCCCTACCGCCAGGGGTTCGACCATGGCTCCTTCCGCGAAACTCACGTTGTCGGGAAGCTTGAAGGTGTAAGCGGCCGGATGCACGACGTAAGGAGCGAGGCACCCGTGCACCGGTGGAGTTGCCCAGAAACGCACGGCCGGGTCCAGGTTGTAAATGCCAAGGCGGGATGCCCGGCTGTTCGGATCCGGGATGCCCGGTTCCATGCAGACCCGGTCACCCGGCTTCAGGTGCTTCACTTGGCTGCCAACCTCCACCACCGTTCCCGCGGCCTCGTGACCCAGCACCATCGGCTCCTTGACGACAAACGGGCCGATCTTTCCGTATTCGTAATAATGCACGTCACTGCCGCAAATGCCGACGGTATGAATGGCAATCTTAACGTCGTGGGGACCCACCTTGTTTGGCAGATCAATCTCGCGTATCGACAGTTCACCTTTGCGTTCAAGTACCAGGGCTTCCATACGCTCCCAGCTTAATTTCAAATGCGGCCCGGCGAAAGGAACGGATCACGATTATCCCTCAAAGAAAGCCCGACGGTTGCGCGGCGACGGCTGCGATCCCGGTAAGAATGCCGTCCGGGAGTTGGCGTCTTTAAATCAATCGACTTGACGAACCGGAAGCCTTACAGATGGTGTCCGATACAGCTCTGCTCAACCCCCGAAAAGCGGCAGCCGGACTAAGGCCGGCGTTTCCCTTCGAAAGGAGCTAACTGCCTGGTACGTCCGGTTGCCGTCTTTCGGTGTTAAGGTAGGGCTGTGGCACCGTTTATTGAGACTTAAATGATACGATCATGGTCATCTTCGGCCGGTCCTTCGACGATCGTATTTGCTAAGTCTCAATAACATCGACGGTGCAGTCGCATCCGCTTGATCAGGCATGGAATTCACCGGCTACGACAAGGAGTTCAGGCTGCAGGGCAAGGCGGCGTTCATCACGGGCGCCGGCGGCGGCATCGGCCACGCGATCGCCGCCCTGTTTTATGAGAAAGGGGCGAATCTCATTCTCGTCGACGTCAACCCGGGCATCGCCGAGGTCGGCCGGCAACTCGCGCCGGACCCGCTGCGAGTTGCGACCGTGGTTGCCGACATCACCCAACCCGCCCAGCGGGAACGAGCCGTCGCCGAGGCCCTTTCGAAATTCGGAGGCATCGACATCCTGGTGAACAACGCCGGCGTCGCTCTGCTGGACCCGGCGTTCGAAACTCCGGAAATTCACTGGGATAAAACGATGGACTTGAATTTGAAGGCGCCATTTTTCCTGGCGCAACGCATCGGGGCGGAAATGGTCCGGCGCGGCGGCGGCAAGATCGTCAACCTGGCGTCCCAAGCCGGCGTCATTGCCTTGGAGCGGCATGCGGCCTACTGCGCGAGTAAAGCCGCGATCATCAGCATGACCAAGGTCCTGGCCCTCGAATGGGCCAAACATAACGTCCAGGTAAATGCCATCTCGCCGACGGTGGTTCTGACTGAGCTCGGCAAAAAGGCCTGGGCAGGCGAAGTGGGTGAGCAGATGAAGAAAAAGATTCCGGCCGGCCGGTTCGCGTACCCGGAAGAAATTGCCGCTTGCGCCCTCTTTCTCGCGAGCGAAGCCGCCGCCATGATCAATGGGGCAAACCTTGTGATCGATGGCGGGTATACGATCCAGTGATCCTGTAAACTAGAACGTTTAGAACGTTGCTCAAAAACCCGGTACTCGGGCCATCCAATGCGATACTTTACCCACGATCCAGAATCGGCCGTAGAACACGCTTTAGCGGGCCTCCTTGGCTTTACCGGCGTCTCCCTGCAGCGGGTTGGAACCCACCTGGCGGTGGTCTATCCTGAAAATGGCAATCGCAAAGTCAAGGTTGTGGTCGGAGGAGGCAGCGGGCACGAACCGCTCTTTCTGGGGATCGCCGGACCGGGGTTGGCCGACGGCGCCGTCGCGGGCCAGGTGTTCGCAGCGCCGTCGCCGGATGCCATCTATGCGGTGATCGAGGCGGTCCACGCGGACGAAGGGGTGGTCCTGGTCTACGGGAATTATTCCGGGGATGTGTTGAATTTCGGGGTGGCTGCCGACGACGCGAAGGCAAACGGCCTTCAGGTAGCCGAGGTCCGGGTCCACGATGATATCGCTTCCGCTGAGATCTCACGGTTGGAGGACCGGCGTGGGATCGCCGGCGACATCTTTGTCATCAAAGCCATTTCTGCCGCGGCCGACCTGGGCATGTCGTTCCGGGACGTGGTTCGCGTCGGCGAAAAGACCAATTTTCAGACCCGATCGTTAGGCGTGGCGTCGCGGGCCGCCACGGCCATCGATACGGGCCAGCCGATGTTTGAGCTTCCCGAAGGGGAAATTGAAATCGGCATGGGACTCCATGGCGAGATGGGCGTCCGGCGGTCCGCTTACCAACCGGCGGAGGTGCTGGTGCCGCAGATGATGGAGATGCTGGTGGCTGACTTCGAGCAGACGAAGCTTCCCCTCGCGCGCGCGGCCGTCATGATCAACGGGCTTGGAAGCACGACGGTGCTGGAGTTGCTGGCGATTTCAGGCCACGTCCGAAAGTTTCTCGATCTACATTCCGTTCCGGTCGCTTATCAGGCTGCGGGCCAGTTCGCGACGTCCCTGGATATGGCGGGATTTTCTATTACGATCAGTGGCCTCGATGATGAACTCGAGCCCTTACTGGCGGCCCCATGCCAGTCGTTCTGTTTCACCAGACCCTGACGCGCGGTGATGAGATGAGCATCAACATTGAACAAACCCGTTCGCTGGTCGCGCGCGCCCTGGAGGACCTCGCGGCGAAGCGTGACGATCTCAACGAATTGGACCGGGGTTTGGGGGATGGCGACCACGGCACAACCATTGCGCGGGGAGCAAAAGCTGCGACCGATGCGTTGCGCGAGGCAAACCTCGGCAGCGTTAATGAAGTTTTTACGCTGACGGGCCGTGCGATGATGAGAAGCATGGGGGGTGCGTCGGGGGTTCTGTTCGGGGTGTTTTTTCAAGGGGCCAAGGCGTGCGCGGCCTCCCCGGTATTGGACACTCGAACGCTGCATGCTTTCCTCAAGAGCGGTCTGGAGGCGTTGAAGCAAAAAACCAAGGCTGAACCCGGCGACAAGACGATGCTGGATGCGGTCGTGCCGGCCATCACCGCGTTGGAGCAGGCGAACCAGGCCTCGGCAACGCTGGGCACGGCATTGGAGCAGACGGCGGCGGCGGCCGAACGGGGCGCCCGATCGACTGCCGGCCTGCTCCCGCGGTTCGGCCGCGCGCGAACGCTCGGTGAAAGGGCGGCTGCCGTTCAAGATCCCGGGGCCACGTCGGTCTCTGTGTTTCTGAGGGGGTTAGCCGATCACCTGCCGGAGGGGTGACCGTTTCGAAGCAGACCGGGAAGGAAGTGGCAACGATCGCCCGCCGAAGCAAGCGGTCGCCTGCCGAGTTCTCCATGAAGTTTACCTTCGGTACCAATTGGAAGATGCGAAACCTGGGTCGCGACGAGGCACGCGAGTACGTTCGCGTCGTCGCCGCGTCTCTCCCGCGCCTCGCAAACACGCGTATCTTTATCCTGCCGCCTGTTACCCTCATCAGGGACATGGCTTTGGAAGCTGCGGAGAATCGCATCCTGATCGGCGCCCAGAACTTTCATTGGGCGCCGGAGGGCGAGTTTACCGGCGAGATCTCGACGGCTTTACTGAAGCAGGAAGGCGCCGCCATCGTGATGGTGGGACACGCCGAACGGCGTTCGCTGTTTGGTGAATCGGACCAAGTCATTAACCGGAAACTGAAACGGGCGCTCGCGGACGGCTTACAGGTGGTTCTCTGCGTCGGCGATTCCGAACCGGACCTGGCTGCCGCGAAGCTGCAGGAAACGTTTTTTAGACAAATAGGAATTGCGCTGGATGGCGTTGCCCCGGATGCGTCCGGCAAACTGATCGTCGCCTACGAACCGGTCTGGGCGATCGGGGAGGCCGCAAAGGGCGCACCGTCCGGAGAGCAGGTGACTTCCTGCGTCGATCTGATCCGGCGAGCCCTCCAGCGCGCCTTCGGCGGTGCCGCTGACGAGATTCCCGTCCTTTATGGTGGCAGCGTCGGACCCGGCAATTGCCGGCAGTTTGTGGCCGGTACCGGCGTGAACGGCCTTTTCGTCGGGCGCTCGGCCCGGGACCCACACCGTTTTGTACTCCTGATCCAGGAAGCTTTGAGCGTCATGGAGAAAAAAACACCCAACGCTCCTCCCTGAAACTCCACCCCGCCTTTCGTGCCCATCCACCCCAGGTGGGAAGGCCCTTTTGACGGCATCGGCATGACGATTTACGACCGGCCTACGGGCGAATTTTTGTAGGCAAGGATCAGACACACAAACGCGACCGCCACCAAAGCGACCCGCGCAGCGTTCAGGCGGTCCCAACGCCGGCGTTGCGCCTCCCAATCCGCCGGCAATGCGTCGAGGATCCAGGCTCGGACCTGGTTGTTGATCGGCACAGGCCCGAGCACGCTGAACACGACGATGCCTATCCATAAAATACACGACGCCAGAAGCAACAGAGTGGCTCGCCACGACCACCCCCAGGTCGCGACCAAGAGGACGGCATGGGCGCACAAAGTGGCCCCCATCCAAAAAGGCATCACCGTCCCAAAGAGGGAAGCAAACGTCTGGATGGCGGGTAGAAAGCCGCGGTGGTCCTTACGCGCGAGCGTCGGATGCACAAAGGCGCTCACCGAGAACTCATTGCCCAGCAGAAGTGCCGTGGAGACGATGACGGCGAGGAAAAAGAGGTTGAGCACCGAAAAACATCGCACAAATCAGGCCGAGCGCTAAGCCGTGCACCGGTGGGCAAAATAGTGCTCCCGCAGATCGATCACCATCTGGCCGGCGGTGTCCGGCAGGACCAGGGCCGCGACCATGTACGTGCTGATCGCCTGCAGAACGACCACGAAGAACCCCAGGAAACTCCAATGGGCGCGGACCCGCAGGTCGAAACTCGCCCACCACCCCTGAATGGCGATCAGGAGGGCGAGCCCGGCCCAGATGAGGGTCGGCAGGTAACGCTTCACCCTCGCCCGGGTTAGGATGAGCCCGCGAAAGCCTTGCAGGACTTGCGTGATCGCCAACCCGAGCACAATCGAAAGCAGGACCGAGAGGTAGCTGAAAGAATCCACGGCGACAAACCCAGCCTGAAAACTTCCAACCTCAGATCACCACCCTGCGAGTCAGAACGCTAATACCCGGTTCCTATGTACCTTGCCACGTAGCCGTCCCATCGGGCGATCGAGCCCCGGGGCGGCAGATCGACCGTCACAAATCCATGGTTGCTAACAAACCGGTTGGCCGCCGTGTCGTAGATCATGATGCAGTACGCGTCCAGGTTGGAATACGTAAACCTTTTTCCATGGGCGAAAAAGCTCGCCGTCGTCTCGGAATTGATCAGCTTTGGCCAGAGATCCTGAATTTCGTAGGCCAGGACCCTTGTTGCCGAGACCGCGAGGTAGGGCGTCGCCGAGGTTGGCCGTCGTGAGTTGTCTTGCCGGTACCTGGCAACCCGATCTTGGGCGAGGCGTATCTCGTTTGTATTGGGATAATAAATGTCGACGGCGTGATCGCGGTTGTCGACCGTATCAAAGTGGGAGCACCCAAAGAGGGCTGCGCACCAACCGAGCATCAGCAAATGCGACGGCTTCATAAAGATCCGCGGTAAAGGTATCCAGCTGCAGGCGGTCCGATATGGTCCATGCCCGTCTAAGTTGCGCTCGTTGGACCGGCATCGCAAGCCGCTCCGATGCCGGTACGCCGGCTGATCGAAATGCCGACCCGTGAACAGTTGCTACATTTATTTTGACAAACTGTTCACGCTTCGCTATCAGGCTACTTCGGCTAGAATTGATACGCCCTCCTCCCCATCCGGCTGTGCGTACGGCGCCCCAAAAAGGGCCAAGGCGGGTGTTCCCGGGCAAACCACGCCAAAGCTCCTGGAGCGCTTTCCATCGGATGCCTTGGGGGTTATCAGAACGAGAAAATGCTATCGCCACCGGCGGCGCTACCCCAAAGGCCGGCGAACCGGAAAAACAATCGTCACAAAACCAAAAGCACACCGAAGTCCCGCCATGAAACGCGATACCGTCCTGGACCAGATACAAAACATCCGTGAACCCTGGGATTTCCTCGTCATCGGCGGGGGCGCCACCGGCCTGGGCGTTGCCGTCGACGCCTCGGCCCGTGGCTACCGCACCCTGCTGGTCGAGCAGCATGATTTCGCCAAAGGCACCTCCAGCCGCAGCACCAAACTGGTGCACGGCGGGGTTCGCTACCTCAAGCAAGGCAACATCTCGTTGGTGCTCGAAGCCTTGCGCGAGCGGGGGTTGATGTGCGAAAACGCGCCCCACCTGGTGCACCACCTGGAGTTTATCGTGCCCATTTACAGCTGGTGGGAAGGGCCCTTTTACGGTATCGGCATGAAGATTTACGACCGGCTGGCCGGCAAACTCGGGCTTAATCCTTCCCAGGGGCTCTCGCGCGAGGAAACCCTCAAGCAGATCCCGACGCTCGAACCGGCCGGACTCCAGGGCGGGGTGTCCTATTACGACGGGCAATTTGACGATTCGCGCCTGGCCGTCAACCTGGCCCAAACGGTGTTTGACCTCGGCGGAGTGGCCATCAATTACATGCCCGTCGTTGAGCTGATCAAAGAAGACGACCTGATCGCGGGAGCGGTGCTCCGCGACCTTGAAACCGGGGCGGAACACCGCATCCGGGCGCGGGCGGTCGTCAACGCCACGGGCGTGTTCTCGGATGCGGTGCGCAAGATGGACGATCCGGAGGCTAAAACGATCATCGCCGCCAGCCAAGGCTCCCACGTGGTGTTGCCGAAAGCCTTCCTGCCGGGCAACAGCGCGATCATGGTGCCGCACACCCCGGACGGCCGGGTGCTCTTCGCCGTGCCCTGGCACGATCACGTGGTGGTGGGCACCACCGACCTGAGCGTCGATCAGATCGTGCTGGAACCGGCGCCGATGGAAGAGGAAATCGGCTTCATCCTGACCAACGCCGCCAAATACCTAAGCAAGCGGCCCAGCCGCAGTGACGCGCTGAGCGTCTATGCGGGGCTGCGGCCGCTGGTCAAAGTCGGCGATGCCAAGAGCACGGCGGCGCTGTCGCGCGACCATACCATCATGATCTCCAATGCCGGGCTCCTGACGATCACGGGCGGCAAATGGACCACTTATCGCAAGATGGCCCAGGACGCCGTCGATCAGGCCGAGACCATGGCCGGCTTCGAAGAGCGGCGCTGTACCACCGAGCACCTGCAGATTCATGGGTGGACCAAGCAGGTCATCGCCGAGCCCAGCTTGCGCGTCTACGGTGCGGATGCGCCGGCCATCCAGGATATTGCGCGGCAAGAGCCTGCTTTGGCGGAAAAGCTGCATCCGGACCTGCCCTACATCGGCGCGGAGGTCGTCTGGGCCGTGCGGGCCGAGATGGCGCGGACGGTGGAGGACGTCCTTTCGCGCCGGACCCGAGCGCTGTTGTTAGGGGCACGGGCCAGCATTGAAGCCGCCCCGCGGGTGGCGGAACTAATGGCGCGGGAACTCAAACGGGATGGAGATTGGCAGAAGCAAACCGTGCAGGAGTTCAGGAAGGTGGCCCAAGGGTACCTCCCCCCCGCATGAGGAAAATGCCACAAGTGAAAAAATGCCACCAATGGAAGAAAGTCCGTTGTTCGGGGCATTCCTGGCACTTCGCGGCTTGTGGCATTTGTGGCATT
>JAFAUY010000279.1 GCA_019243005.1 Verrucomicrobiota bacterium
ATCTCCCGCCTCGTCGAGAATTGTGTTACGCCTCAGCTGCGGCCACAAGTGAACGCGCTCCGTAAATTCTTCAAGCAGCACGACGTCATGAGTGTCAATTGGAATTACGCTCTTTACATGGCGGAAAACGCTGAAGCATGGATGCAAATGCAACATCTGGACGAGATTTTCCAAACGGTTCTTGCAGGAGAAAGGCTTACCGACATGGATACGAAACACTTCAGGGCTACGGGCCAGTTCCGAACTGACGTGCCGCTCGAGCGACACATCTCGATTGCGCAGCAGAAGCTCGCCTCTATCGATCGGAACCTTAAGGCGGGCGGGGTCAGGTTACACAAGACTTACCGCGACGCGTTCTATGTTGCAGGGCTGGCTATGGCGGAAATCCAGCTCGAACACCCTCCGCCGCGAAAGTCTCGGCAAAAAATGAAGCGGTTTCTTGAGTTTCTCGATCAGGAACTAAATGCTTTCACTCCGCTGCTAATGCATGCCGCTTGGCTTCTGTTCAGCAATCCGCCAGGCAAAATCCGGTTTTTTGGTGGTCTGCAGGGAACCAAAAATCCACTCGCGCTGGTTCGCAATTTCAGTTGGGATTTGCAACACTGGTTTTGGGTGCAAACGGCCGTAAGTGTGCCGATCCGTGACGGGGTGTTTGAGATTCCCCTGCTCATGACGTTTGACAAACGCTTTGCCGAGATCGTTCCGGCACTGCAAGCCCGGAGCTTCGCCATATGTGGTCGCGGTAATCCTCAACCGATCTATCCCTTGGACGCACGCGACTTAGTCTCGCTCTTCACCAAAGATCCAAATGTACAGGAGGTACTCTTCGACCCGGCACGTGTACTGGCTCGGGCCGAAAGGCGAACTGCGGCAAACGCTGAACTGGACGGCCTGATCGCGGCTTATGAGACTAGGCTGCTTGAGCGACTTAGGACGGCCGCAGCGTCCAATCATGTATGAGGGAAAAAGCCGGGGGGCTGCGGAAGGGCAAAGGGGGTCGATAACAGGGTTCCGGGATAAATCCCGAAACGAGCGGGCGGTGCCGGAGGTTTTCGCCAAACAGGACCGCACGCCGTGGGAATCCTGAAGCGTCAGTCGACTGCATCTGACAGCGCGGGCACTGACGAGCACACAGTAACCGCCGCTCACACCTGTCCCGAATGGGCTAAGTTAAGCCCATCTTAAACACCACGAATTTGTAAGTAACTGGCTAAGAGAAGTTTACAAAAGTGCCAAAACGCTTTGGCACTACATTTCGCCTTACGCGGCCGACGTGGAAATTTCGCGCAAGGTCGGCGGCGCAGCCGTCCCGACGGCCCGCAAGGCTGCCGACACCTCAGCATTCAGTTGACTGCGCAGCAGAAACCGGCGTCCCTGGTAGGTCAATTCCACTTCCTACAGGCCCTCCAGGCCGCTCAGCACTTGGGCCCATTCGCACGCCGCCTCGGCTTGCTTCAGGCGCCTCTAACTCCCCCTTGAGCATCAAGGCCAGGAAGCTGCAGAAGACGTGCCCGCGAATGGCCTCATCGCTTTGGTGGTAGATGGGCCGGGTTTCCAGGATCGACTTGGCCGTGCGAAAACTCTGCTTCACCGTCCCTGGGGCCTTAGACGTGTGCGACGGTTTCCGCGTCATAGCCGGTGTTAGTGCTCAAAACCCACAGCCCGTCGTAGCGCACTTCCGCTGTGATTTGGACAAGACGCAGGGATAAGTCGGTTTCCGCATCATGAATGCGGAACCTGAAACCGTGTGGTACGCATAAAACGCACGACTTGGTACCCTGCGGATAGAGGATTAGAATATGGCGTCGACCGATAAACGGACCATCACCCTGTCTGCCGACCGGGCCCGCTACGTGGACGCCCTCGTTGCATCCGGCAAATGCGCCTCCGAAAGCGACGTCATCAGCGCTGGCGTGCGGGCTTTGCAGGAGCGCGAGGCGGGCATGGAACGGTGGCTGCGGGAAGAGGTGCTGCCGGTTTATGATGCCATGCAGGCGGATCCCGGCTGGGCGATTCCGGCGCCCCAGGTAACGGCCTCGCTGGATGCCCTTCACGCGGAGCGACTGAGACGACCGGGTATAGCGCGTAGCGTCGTCTACGCGCCGGAAGCGGTTGAGGATTTGCTCCAGCTTTACCGCTACATTGCCGAGCATTCCGGCCCGGAGCGGGCACGCGGCTACCCCGCGTGGATTGAGGCCCAGTGCCTGAGCTTGGCGGGGTTTCCCGAACGTTGAAGACGGCGGGACGATCTCCGGGCTGGTCTGCGCATCACCGGCTTTGAGCGGCGGGTCATCATTGCTTTCCACGTTACCGCCGAAACCGGTCGCCTGTATTTGACGCCTGCGCCGAGTGTGTATAAATGTGTATGGCCCCAAGGATTGAGGGATGAATGGACAGCAAGACGGTCATCAAGGCTCTGCTGCAGGATGGATGGATCGAGGTCGGCCAGAAGGGCA
>JAFAUY010000327.1 GCA_019243005.1 Verrucomicrobiota bacterium
GTGGCATTTGTGGCATTGTAACGGTATGAACAGCGCGCTGATGGCCGGGTTGCGCCGGTCGCTTCCCCCGGATCAGCTCATTTCTGAGCCTGAGGACCTGTACACCTACAGCTACGACGGGACGCCGATTTTGAAGACGCTGCCTGAAGGCGTCGTTTTTGCAACGACGGTCGAAGAGGTTGCGTCCGTGCTTAAACTGGCCACGGAATACCGGACCCCGATCGTCACGCGCGGCTCGGGAACCGGCCTGAGCGGGGGCAGCATCCCCGTTCCGGGCAGCGTTGTGTTGTGTCTGAGCCGGATGAACCGCATCCTTGAGCTGGATGCCGATAACCTGACGCTGCTGGTCGAACCGGGCGTGATTAATCAAGAGGCCGGGATGCGGGCCGAGAGCGTCGGCCTGTTTTACCCGCCCGACCCCGGCTCGATGAAGGTCTCAACAATCGGCGGCAACGTCTCCGAGAACTCGGGCGGCCTGCGTGGCCTCAAATACGGGGTCACGCGGGATTACGTGATGGGTCTGGAAGTGGTGTTACCGACCGGCGAGGTTTTTTTCACCGGCAACAAATGCGTGAAGGACGTCGCCGGCTATTCTTTGAAAGACGTTTTCATTGGGTCGGAAGGCACGCTCGGGGTCATCACGAAGATTTTGCTGAAACTTATCCCCAAACCGGCTGCGCGAAAAACGCTGCTGGCCGTGTACGACCGGATGGATGAAGCCGCCGCGACCGTCTCGGCGATCATCGCGGCGCGAATCATCCCGTGCACGATGGAGTTTCTGGACCGGACGACGATTCGCTGCATCGAGGACTTCGCGCACGTGGGGCTGCCGACCGATGCGGAAGCCATCCTGCTGCTGGAATCGGACGGGCACCCGGCGGCCGTGGAGGACGAGGCCCGGCAAATGGAGGCGATCGCGCGGGCTAAGGGCGCACGCTCGGTAGCGCTGGCGAAGGATGCCGACGAGGCTACCCGGCTCATGACTGCCCGCCGGATGGCGATCCCGGCAATGGCGCGGGTTGCTCCGACGACCATTCTTGAAGATGCGACCGTACCCAGGTCAAAGCTGGCTGAAATGGTGCGCTTCGTGCAACGCACCGCGGAGAAGTATCGCCTGACGGTCGGAACCTTCGGCCATTTCGGCGACGGCAATCTCCACCCCACTTTTCTGGCGAACGAACGTGATCCCGATGAAATTCACCGGGTCCACGAGGCGGTTCGCGAGATCTTCGCCTATGCGGTGGAACTCGGCGGCACGATCAGCGGCGAACACGGTATCGGGCTGACCAAGAAAACGTTCCTGCCCGGCGCGATCGGCGAACTTAATGTCCGGATCTTAAAAAGCTTAAAGCACGCATTCGATCCGCAGGGCGTTCTTAACCCCGGTAAAATCTTCCTCGACTGATCCGGCGAAGATCACCGCGCCGGGCGGGACCCCTGCCCTAACGTCTTTCCCGCTGAACCCGATATGCAACCCGCCGCCCCTCTCCTTCTGCACAAGCACGATTCTCTGAAAACGCTGGATTACTCGGTCCTGCAGCAATGCATGCACTGCGGGTTCTGCCTGCCCACTTGCCCGACGTACGTCGTGACCCGACTTGAGCGCAACAGCCCGCGCGGACGGATCGCGCTCATGCGCGGGATTGCCGACGGGGCGCTTCCTGTATCCACAGCCTTTGGTAAGGAGCTGTATTTTTGTCTGGGCTGCCTGGCTTGCATGAGCGCCTGCCCGGCCGGGGTTGATTACGCCCAGCTTTTCGAGGCCGCCCGGGCCGACATCGAACGAACCGGGGTCCTGCGGCGGCCCGGGCGCGATTGGGCGCGGCGGCTGCTCCTGGGCGAACTTTTCACCCGCCCGCGAGTGCTGCGCCTGGCCGGTCGCGCGCTTTGGGCTTACCAGGTTTTGGGGCTGCAGGGTATAATGCGCGGGCTGTTGCAACTTACGCACCTTGTGCCGGAGTCGTGGCGCAAACTCGAACTGCAAACGCCCAAGGTGCAGACCTGGTTCTCGCACGAACTCATTCCGCCGGTCGTGAAACCTCCGAGCCGTCCGCGCTTTCGAGTCGGCCTCTTAACCGGCTGCGTGCAGGACCTGGTTTTTTCAAACGTCAACCGTGACACGGCGGAAGTGCTGGTCGCGAATGGCTGCGAAGTCTGGACTCCGCCCGTGCAATTCTGCTGCGGTTCGCTGCACGCTCACAACGGTGAGCCCGAGTGGGCCCGGAAAGTCGCGCGCCGCAACCTGGACTTGTTCCCCGTGGCTGAACTCGACGCGATCATCACGAACGCCGCCGGGTGCGGGTCCCACCTGAAGGCGTACGGCCGGTTGCTCGAGGGCGATCCGGCCTACGCGGAGCGCGCTGAACTCTGGTCCCGCAAAATCAAGGATGTCTGCGAGTGGCTGGTGGCGATCGGGTTTCGCCCACCGGCCCCGGCCCCGAGCGCCTCCCGGGTGCAAGGGTGCCGCGATCGCGTCACCTACCACGAAGCCTGTCACCTCTGCCACGGGCAAAAGATCAGCCGCGAGCCCCGGGAAATCCTCCGGGCGCTGCCGAACCTCGAGCTGGTCGAACTGCCCGAAGCCACCTGGTGCTGTGGTTCAGCCGGGATCTACAACCTCACGCAACCCGAGATGTCCAGGCGCTTACAGGAGCGAAAAATAGAGCAGGTACTCAAAACCAAGGCTTCGATCGTCGCCGCTGGTAATCCCGGCTGCCACCTGCAATTGGTGAACGGGTTGGCCGCACGCGGGATCACGTCGATTAGGGTAGAGCACCCCGTAACCCTCCTAGCGGCGGCGTACCGGGCCGAATCCGCCGGCCCGGCTGCCTCGCCGCCAAAGCAGTAACCGGCAGGGGCGGATCAAGGCCTCCCCTGCCGGTACGCCGTGTCCCCAACCGGAAAGCGTGCCGCTCAATCTTCTCGTTCGACCGTCACCTTCCATTTTTTGCCGGTCAGCGTGTCGAGGTAGACTTCCTTGTCGCCCTTTTTCTCGATCAAGCGATCGCACGAACCTGACCGGAGAGACCCAGCGCTGAGAAGGCCGCGATGGCTACGAATAAATTGGCTTTCATAGACGTCTCGTGATGGACGGAGCAAAAGCGAAATTATTCGAGTCGCGGGGGGTGCTTACTGCCGGCTGCTTCAGGCCGGTTCCTGACCCGCAGGCCCGGTCAGGTTCGCGAAATTCCGTCACGAACGTGATGCGCAATTTACCGATCGGTGCGGAGGTCCAGCGGGGCGGCGTTCATTTCCGGATTTGGGCGCCAGCCTCCAAAGCCGTCAAGGTGCGGGTTGGCAAGGAGCCTGGCCTGGGCAAAGGCGCGGTGGAAGAGGAGCTGCGGCCTGAGGGAACCGGTTACTTTTCCGGGGTGGTTGAGGAAACGGAGGCCGGGGATTTTTATCACTACGTGCTCGACTCGGGCAGCTTCCCCGATCCGGCGTCCCGGTTTCAGCCGGCCGGCCCGCACGAGGCATCGCAGGTGATCGATCCCCGCGCGTATGCGTGGAAGGACGACGGGTGGGCGGGCGCCGGCGACGGGCCGCACGTGATTTACGAAATGCACGTCGGCACTTTTACCGAGGCCGGTACCTGGGCCGCCGCGGCAGAACTGCTGCCGGGATTGGCGGAACTCGGGATCACGATTCTCGAGATCATGCCGATCGCAGATTTCCCGGGCCGCTTCGGCTGGGGCTACGACGGGGTGAGTTTATTCGCACCCACCCGTCTGTACGGATCGCCGGACGATGTCCGCGCGTTCGTGGATCGAGCGCATGCCCAGGGTCTGGCCGTCATCCTCGACGTGGTCTATAACCATCTCGGCCCGGACGGAAATTACCTTACAAAGTTCAGCCAGGATTATTTCACAGACCGGTACCAGACTGAGTGGGGTGAACCGTTCAACTTCGACGGGCCGAATTCCAAGCCGGTTCGCGAATATTTCCTGGCGAACGTGGCTTACTGGATCCGGGAATTTCACTTTGACGGTTTCCGTTTCGACGCGACCCAGCAGATTTTTGACGCCTCGCCCAAGCACATCCTCGTCGAATTAAGCCAAGCGGCGCGCGAATCCGCCGGGCCACGGAAGGTTTACCTGGTGGCGGAAAATGAACCGCAAGACGTCCGGATCATCCGGAGCCAAGCCCAGGGCGGTTATGCACTGGACGCAATCTGGAACGACGATTTCCATCATTCCGCGATCGTGGCGTTAACGGGCAAACGGGAAGCCTACTACACCGATTACCAGGGTCTGGCGCAGGAGTTTGTCTCCGCAGTCAGGTTCGGTTTTCTGTACCAGGGCCAGTACTATCACTGGCAGCAGAAGGCCCGTGGAACGCCGTCCCTTGGCGTACCCCCGCAGATGTTCGTGAACTTTTTACAAAATCACGACCAGGTGGCAAATTCCCTGGGCGGCCACCGGATCCACACGCTCGCGGCGCCGGGTGCGGTCCGCACGGCGACGGCGTTGCTCCTGCTTGGGCCATGGACGCCGATGCTCTTTCAGGGTCAGGAGTTCGCCGCTTCCACGCCCTTTTTGTACTTCGCCGACCACGTTGACTGGCTGGCCGAGAAAGTCGCTGCGGGCCGGACGGAGTTTCTCAAGCAATTCCCCAGCCTTTCCTCGCCGGAAATCGCCGGGCGCCTGCCATCTCCCGAAGCGCAAGACACGTTCAAGAGTTGCCGGCTACGCAACGGCGAACGCCTGGAAGGTATTCACGGCCAGGTTTTTGAGCTGCACCGCGACCTGATCCAGCTCAAAAAGAATGACCCGGTTCTGGCCGGGTCAGCCCGGCGCGGATTGGACGCCCAAACCCTCAGCCAGCGGGCCTTCCTGGTGCGCTATTTTGGAGAAATCCCGGGTGACGACCGGCTGCTTATTTGCAATCTCGACCATGATGTCGAGGTGCGCCCGGCGCCGTTCCCTTTGCTGGCGCCGCCGCCCGATCGAGGCTGGAAAGTACTCTGGACGAGCGAGCACCCGACCTACGGAGGTCAAGGCCTGCCATTGTTCCAGACCGCCGGTCCGGTGACCTTGCCCGGGTTGTCAGCCATTTTACTCGGCAGCGAAACCCCCCAGCCCTGCGCCGGTTAACGGAATTGGCTGGAACCCCAGACTCCGGCCGCGGGGAGTACCAATCGGCCCGTACAGCCGCGTTGACTCGCACTCGCGAATTCGAGGTGACGCCCATGGCATCTCAACGCCGGTGCCGCCATTCAGGTTATGAGTGACCCAGACAAGAATGAATCCGGAAAAAAGACAGTCGGCGACAGGTTGCGGGAAGCCTTGTCAATGGTACCCCCTGCTTATCCGACGCAGGATGAGCCGAAGCACGAAGAAAAAGAGCAGATGACCGAGCCCGCCGACGAGTTCAGGGACCTTGAGCCGAATAAGGCAAGGACCACAACCCCGGAGCCGGACGTCGGGCCACGCACATAACGGTGACGTGATCGGGGGTTATGACGCCGGAGCTGGAACGGCGCGTCGCCGGAACCGTTCAGGCGACGGAGGCCGGTTCCATGGTCCCTTTAAATCTGGCGGGCGCTTCACTAACCCCGAAGTTGATCGCGTGAAGGGCCGCGATGCGCTCCATCTCGTCGTCGGTTAACGGCGGGCAATCGGGTGCGGCTGCAAATTCCGCGAGCTGCTGGGCGTTGTAAATGTTCGGCAGGGTCGACGCCACCCGGTCGTCTGTCAGCAGCCACTGGAGAGCCGCCTGGCCGAGGGTCCGGCCGTCGCGCTCGAGGAAACGCAGCTGTTCTACCTTTTTGACGCCGTCAAGCAGCCAGCTTCGCGGGCGATGGTTACGATGATCGTTCGGGGGAAAAACGGTTTCCGGCGTGTAATGGCCTTCCAGCAGGCCCGAAGAATGGGTAACCCGGATCAGGAACATCGTGTCCCAACCGGCTTCACGAGCAGCCGCCTGGATGGACGCGCCCGGATGTTGTTCGAGCAGATTGTAAATGTGCTGGACGCTCGCCGGGTTACGCCGCTTGATGCAGTTGACTCCTTCATAAAGCCAGCCGATGGCAGGGCCAAGCGCGATGCCGTATGCGCGAATCCGGCCGCTCTGTTTAAGGCGCTCCAAGGTCTCCCACACCGCATCGTCGTGTACCTGTTCCATCCGGATGTTATGGAGCTGCAAAAGATCAATCCGATCTGTGGCGAGTCGCCGCAGGGCGGCTTCCGTCGCGCGCTCGATGGCGGCCGGCGAAAAATCCTGCGGGATTTCGCGCTGGCCCCGCCGTTCGCCGCCGTGGTGAACGAAATCATAACCAACCTTCGTCGCGATCACCACCTGGTCACGCCGGTCGCCAAATGCTTTCGCCAGGAGCTCTTCGCTGTACCCGTTGCCGTAAGTGTCGGCGGCATCGTACAGGGTAACGCCTGCGTCGAATGCCTTGTGCAACAGCGACAGCGCTTCAGCCTCAGTAAATTGCCCCCACCAACCGGTCGAAATGGTCCAGAGCCCAAAACCGACTTCGCTGACTTCGAGATCCGTGTTGCGGTAACGACGATATTTCATGCCTGAGGTTCCATTATGGGCTGGTTGCATTCCGGCCGCAACTGCTCACACCGCGGCCACGGCGGAGATCATCACGCGGCGCCCGGCATTTGCCTCAATATTTATGGCTTCTACGGGTGCCGTTGCGAATTCCTGCTTGCGCAGGCCCATTCCTAAGCTGATTTATCGAAGCTCCGCGCCTCGGGGAATGAAAGCCGGCGCGGGGCGCTGAAGTTATGCAACCGGTTAAAATGTACAATGTTTCACCGCGCCTCCCGGAAGTTTTGGAGCCGCTGCGTGAACTCGCCCACAATCTGTGGTGGACCTGGGAACCTGAAGCCCGAAGACTCTTCCGCCACCTGGATACGGAGCTCTGGGAGGCGACCAACCATAACCCTATCCGCATGCTGCAGTTGTCCCGGCAGGCGCGTCTGCTCGAACTGGCGACCGACGATGACTACATCCGGGAGATGCGGCGGATCTACGCAAAGCTCAACGCGTACATGAAACGGGCCGATACGTACGGCAAACTCCGGCCGACGGCGCCGCGCATCGCGTATTTCTCAGCTGAATTCGGATTTCACGAATCGGTTCCCAATTATTCGGGTGGCCTCGGGATTCTGTCGGGTGACCATTGCAAATCGGCGAGCGACCTCGATCTCGACTTCGTCGCGGTAACGCTGCTTTACCGGCACGGCTACTTCAAGCAGCAGATCAACAAGGACGGCTGGCAGGAGGCCGTCAGTCTCAACCAGAACTTTCATCACCTGCCGCTGCGCGAGTGTAAGCTCGGCGACCACCAATTGCACGTGGCGGTCGACATCCTGGGCCGGACGGTCAACGCAAAAGTTTGGGAGCTGCAGATCGGGCGAATCAAACTTTACCTGCTCGACACCGATCTTCCGCAGAATTCGCCCGAGGATCGTCTCATCACCGAGCAACTCTACGGGGGCGACCTGGAAATGCGCATCCGCCAGGAGATTGTGCTGGGCATCGGTGGCGTCCGGGTGCTCGATGCGCTCGGCATCGCACCGGAAGTTTACCACATGAACGAAGGGCACTCCGCCTTTCTGTCGCTCGAGCGGATCCGCCAGTACGTACAAGACCGGGGTCTGGCTTATTATCCCGCGCTCCAGGTGGTGGCATCATCCAACGTTTTCACGACTCACACGCCGGTGCCCGCGGGCAATGATGCCTTCCCGCGCGACATGATGCAGCGCTACTTCCAACGGTACGCCCACGAATTTCGAATCAGCTTTGACGACTTTTTCCGCGTCGGGCAGCCGTCGATCAATGCCCAGGACACGTTCTCCATGACCATTCTGGCGCTCCGGATCAGCCGGCACGCCAACGGCGTAAGCAAACTGCATGGCGAGGTGAGCAAGACCTTGTGGCGGGACGTCTGGCCGGGCATTCCGTTGCAGGAAGTGCCGATCACCAGCATCACCAACGGCGTGCACACCAAGACCTGGACGGCCGGAGAAGTCCAGCGCATCTACGACCGTTACCTGGGACCGGACTGGGACGAACACCTCACCGACCCGGAGTACTGGCGCCGCGTCATCGATATTCCCGACGAGGTATTGTGGGAAACGCACCAGGGGCTCAAACAGCGGCTGATCGAATTCGTGCGCAAACGGCTTCGAATACAGCGCGCGCGTCATGGTGAGTCGCCGGAGCAGTTGCGCCGGATCAACAGCATCCTCAACCCCGAAGTCCTGACGATCGGGTTCGCCAGGCGTTTTGCCACCTACAAGCGCGGCAACCTGCTTTTCACGAACAAGGAACGCCTGCTTCGACTCGTCCAGAACGAAGAGCGGCCCGTGCAATTTGTTTTTGCCGGCAAGGCGCACCCGAAAGATGAGCCGGGTAAACGGTTCATCCAGGAGGTTTACCAGGCGTCGCGGGAGGCCGGCCTGGAGCATGCGGTGGTCTTCGTCGAAGATTACGACACCTACATCGGGCGCCGCCTCTACCAAGGCGTCGACCTCTGGCTCAACAACCCGTTGCGTCCCCTTGAGGCCAGCGGCACCAGCGGCATGAAGTTGCCTCCCAACGGGGGCCTGAACTTCAGCGTTCTGGACGGCTGGTGGTGCGAAGGCTACAACGGGAAGAACGGTTGGCCGATCGGGCCGGAAATCACCGGCGGTCCCGACGATTTCCAGACCGCGGTTGACGTGGACAGCCTCTTCAACATCCTGGAAAACCAGATTATCCCTCTCTATTACGCCAAACCTGACGGGCGGCTGCCGATCGCCTGGATTCAACTGATGCGTGAGTCGATCCGCAGCGTGACGCCGGTGTTCAACACGCACCGGATGGTTACCGAGTACAATGAACGGCTCTACGAACCGGCGGCGGCGGCGTTCAAGGCCCTGAGCGCAGGCAAGTGCCGGGCCGCCGTGGAACTGGCCGACTGGAAGCATGCCACGCGGGTCGACTGGTCCAAGATCCGCATCGAATCAGTCGACACCAGCGAGAACGGCACCGCGATGATGGTGGGAGACAGCCTGAAGGTGAACGCGCGCGTCTACCTCGGACCGGTCAGCCCGGCCCACGTCCGGGTCCAGGCGTACATCGGGGAAGCCGATCACGGCGTTCTGCGTAACCCCTTCACGGTGGACCTGAGCGAGGTGGAGAAGGTCGACGGCGACGGCGTGTATTGCTTCCGGGGCGCCATTTCGGCTTCTGAAAGCGGCAGCTACGGGCTTAACGTTCGCGTGGTCCCAACCCACCCGCACCTTAACCAGGAACATGAGATGCGCCTGGTAACCTGGGCTTCTTGAGCGACGCGCGCCTCACCGAACCGGCTTTCTCAACTTGCTGGAACTCCGGGCGCCACACCCGGGGCGAGCAGATGCTGGCCGAGATCGCCGGCCTGGGCTTCCATCGGATCGAGCTCGGGCACGGCGTCCGGATGTCGTTGTGGGACGGCATCATCCATGGCCTCGGCCGGCACGAATTGCAGGTAACCAGCCTCCACAACTTCTGCCCGTTGCCGGTCGAAATTTTGCGGGCGGACCCGGATTGCTACCAATGCACGTCGCACCGGCTCGAAGAACGCGAGCGCGCGGCGCGGTATACCCGGCAAACCATTGACTGGGCGGCTTCCTTGCGTGCGCCGTATGTGGTGCTGCACCTGGGTTCCGTCCCGATGCCGCGTTACACGGACAAGCTGATCGAGTTGATCCGTCGCGGCCATTACCTCGATCGAAGGTACGTGAAGACCAAAATCGCCGCGCTTAAAGCGCGCGAAGCCGCACGGTCCCTTGACCGGGTCCGGGAGTGGCTCAGTCCTTTAGCGCAATACGCGAAAGCCGCCGGGGTGAAACTGGCCATCGAAAATCGAATCGGCTTTGAGACGGTCCCGAGCGAACGAGAATTCACCGCGCTCCTCGACGAAGCTGATTTCGCGGAAGTCGGCTACTGGCACGATTTCGGGCACGGCCAGGTTCGGGCCAATCTTGGTTGGATCGATCACCGGGAATGGCTCGCGCGAATGCAACCCCGCCTTTTCGGCTGCCACGTGCACGATGTACGCTTTCCGGACCACGACCACCTCGCCCCGTTCACGGGGATGACGCCATTGCCCGAGTTGTTCGCGATGTTGCCGCCGGACACTTTGTACGTTTGGGAGATGGGACCGCGGGTTTCTGCCTCGGAAATCACCGCCGCACTCGCCAAATGGTGCGTCTTGGGGCAACGGTAACCTGCCGTATGCCGCATCCAAAGGTCCTGATCAATTTTGCCCTGACGGTCGATGGCAAGGTTTCCACCGCCGGCTTTACCCCGACCACTTTCACCAGCGCCTACGATAAAAAGCGCCTCCTTGAAATTCGCTCCCTGGCCGACGCCGTCATGGTCGGTCGCGGTACCGTGGAAAAAGATCGGATGACCATGGGCATGCCGGATGCGAAACTGCGCAAAGCGCGGCAGGAGCGCGGGCAGGCCGAGTACCCGCTCCGGGTGATCCTGTCCGGTTCGGGCAAGCTGGATCTTAACCTGCCGGTCTTCGGCCAGAAGTTCAGCCCCATCCTCCTTTTTACCGGAAAATCGGCTGCAAATGAGGTATCCTGGCCGGACCACGTCCGTGTGTATCGGTCTGAGCGCGACTGGCAGGATTTGGGCGAGGTGCTGTCGTTTCTTTATGCGCAATATGGGGTGCGAACCCTGATCTGCGAAGGCGGCCCGACCCTGGTTCGAGCCCTGGCGGAACGCGACCGGATCGATGAGATCTACGCGACGATTGCCCCCAAATTATTCGGCGGCGAGCATGCACCGGGACTTTTAGGCACTTCTGATGCGTTCTTATCGGCAAGCCGCGCGTATCGGATGGTGAACTTCGAAATCCATGGGGACGAAGCCTACCTGCACTACCGGCGGGATCGATAAACGAAATGCACCATTCCAATTCCATCATCATGCTTGCGCCCAAGGAGCGGATTTTCGAAACGGCCGCTGACCTGGAAGCCTGGCCACGGTTTTTACCCCACTACCGGTACATTCACTATTATGAACGCGGTCCGGAACGAAACGTGGTCAAGATGGCTGCAAAACGGGATGGCTTGCCGATCGCCTGGGTATCGGAGCAGATCATCGACCGGCAAGCCTGGCAGGTCCGGTTCCGGCATCTGCAGGCCTGGACCAAGGGGATGGAAGTCGTCTGGACGTTCGAGGAACAGGAACGGGGCGTCCTGGTGACGATTGTGCATGATTTACATTTCCGGATTCCCGCGCTGGCGCCTTTGGCGGAACCGATCATTGGTGGGTTCTTCATCGGCCCCGTGGCGAGCCGGACCCTCGCGTTTATGAAGGCTCACCTGGAAAAACCATGAGACGAGTGGTCATAACCGGCCTCGGCCCCATCACCTCGATCGGGATCGGGAAGAAGGCATTTTGGGAGGGGCTCCAGGCGGCTCGCACGGGGATCGGGCCCGTAACGTATTTTGATGCGACCATCTTCAACGCCCGCAGTGCGAGCGAAGTCAAAGATTGGTTTCCCGAGCGTTATTTTCCACCGCACCGGCTCAAGCGTCTGGACCGGTACGCGCAGTTTGCGGTCGGCTCCGTAGCCCTGGCGCTGCAAGACGCCGGACTTGACTATTCAGCCAATGAGCCTCAGCCTCGGGTCGGAGTCAGCTTCGGGACGGCTCTCGGTGGCGTGGCCACAGCCGAAAGCCAGCATAAGGCGTTTGTCAACGGGGGCCCCAAGTCGGTGCACCAGACGTTGGCGCTCCAGGTATTCGGCGGATCGGCGCACTGCAACGCGGCGATCGAATTCGGGCTGCGCGGCGTCGGCACCACCAACTCGAACAGCTGTGCCAGCGGCAACGTGGCGATCGGCGAAGCGTTGCGCTACATCCGGGACGGCTGGGCGGACGTCATGGTAGCCGGAGCGGCTGAAGCGCCGCTGAGTCCCCTCACCTTCGGCGCCTTTGCCTTTATCCGGACAATGAGCCGCAATGTGGACCCGAAGTCGGCGTGCCGCCCGTTCGACAAGCGGCGCGATGGGTTTGTGATGGGCGAGGGTGCGGCGAGCCTGGTGCTGGAAGAATACGAGCATGCCAAGGCGCGCGGCGCGCGCATATACGCCGAGGTCACCGGCTATAGCCTCAACAATGATGCGTTCCACATGACGACACCCCTGCCGACCGGCGAATCCTGCATTCAAGCCATGCTTGACGCCTTGGCCTCGGCCCGGGTGCGCCCCGAACAGGTCGATTACATCAACGGTCACGCCAGTTCGACGCAGTTAAACGATGCGAATGAATGTTTCTGCGTAAAGGCGGTTTTTGGCGAACACGCGCGCCGGTTAATGATCAGCGGCACCAAAGCCTACTATGGACATCCGCTCGGCGCCAGTGCAGCCATCGAGGGGGTGGTTTGTGCGCTGGCGCTCGAGCATAATTTCGTGCCCCCGACATTAAACTACGAAGAAGCTGATCCCGCGTGTGACCTCGACGTCGTTCCGCAGCAGCCGCGCGAAAAGCCGCTCAATTGCATTCTGAGCAACGCCTTCGGATTCGGCGGGATCAATTCCTGCGTGGTTTACCAGAAGGTATGAGTAGCGGGTAACGCGTAGCGGGTAGCGGGTGCGGTTCGGAGTTCGGAGCGGCAGAGAATGCCACCCATGGCGCAAGGGCGGACACCAGCGTGAGTGTCCTCTGAATCTGTGTAATCTGCGTAATCTGTGGATGTTTTCCTCTTGTCTCTGTGGATTCGCCGTGTTCCGCCGTGGCGCCGTGTGATCGTCTTCACCGTGGCTACGGTGTGCTGCGGTGTACGCGGGTGGCGACTTTCAATCGGAGCGCGTTCAGCGCGATGAAACCGGTCGCGTCGGATTGATTGTACGCCTGGGTCGGATCGGCTTCCATCGTGGCGATCTGCGGATTGTACAGGCTTACCGGCGAAGTGCGGCCGGCGGCGATCACATTACCTTTGTAAAGTTTCACCCGAGCGATGCCGGTAACATGTTTTTGCGATTCGGTGACCAGCGCTTGAATGGCTTCGCGTTCGGGCGCAAACCAGAATCCGTTGTAGACCAGCGCGGCGTACTTCGGCCCGAGGCCGTCGCGCAAGTGCATCACCTCACGATCCATCGTGAGCGATTCGAGTTGCCGGTGAGCGAAGAACAGGATCGTGCCGCCCGGCGTCTCGTAGACGCCACGGCTTTTCATGCCCACAAAGCGGTCCTCGACCATGTCCACCCGGCCGATCCCGTTCCGGCCACCGAGCCGGTTCAGCACCCGCATGACCCAAAGGGGCGACAGCCGGACCCGCTCCCCTTGGTTTCCGGACGACCCGCCGTCAAAACCGAGCTCATGAAGCAACTGGGGGAGGTTTTCATGGCCCAACGCCGTACAAACGCCGCGCTCGAATTCCAGTTCCACGTATTCCGGGCGGTCCGGCGCCGCTTCGGGTGCGACGGTGAGACGGTACATGTCCCGGAGATCCTCGGCGCTGGCATCAATCCATGGGTCTTCCAGGATGCCGCTTTCATAACTGATATGCAGGAGGTTACGATCCATCGAGTAGGGCTTCTTGGCGCTCGCCGCCACGGGGATACCCTGCTCCTCGGCGTACCTGATCATCTCGGCGCGACCCGGAAATTCCTGACGGAAACGCTCCTGGCGCCAGGGGGCGATCACTTCGATTTCCGGGGCAAGGGCGGCGACGGTCAACTCAAAGCGCACCTGGTCGTTACCCTTGCCCGTTGCCCCGTGGGCGACGGCTTGGGCGCCTTCCGCGTGCGCGATATCCACCATGCGCTTGGCGATCAGCGGCCGGGCGATGCTGGTGCCGAGGTAATACTGGTTTTCGTACAGCGCCGACGCCTGAAACATGGGAAAGATGAAGTCGCGTGCGAACTCCTCCCGCAAATCGTCGATATAACATTTGCTGGCGCCTGTTTTGATCGCTTTCTCTTCCAGTCCCTCCAGTTCTTCCTCTTGCCCGATATCTGCGCAGAACGCGATGACTTCCGCGTCGTATACCTGCTTGATCCACTTCAAAATCACCGAGGTGTCGAGCCCTCCGGAATAAGCAACGACGATTTTCATGGCGGCTGCACCAATACACGGTCACACGGCGGGCACAACGGAAGAGTTCACACGGCGGGGCGGCCACCGCGAAGACCGTCACACGGCGCCACGGCGGAACACGGCGACCACGGTACATCCACAAAAGGACGATCATCCGCCGCACCCCCCTCACATAGTCCTCTGCGAAAAGACTGCGCGCGGCGGATCCGCAGAACACGCAGAAAAGGCCTCCACAGCTTACGCAGATTACGCAGGGTCCGGGAATGGCCGGGCAGCAGCGTTGCCCTTTTCATTTGGGGCATTTCACTTGACACCGGCACTCGGCGCTCACCACGCCGAATGCCGAATTCCACCCGGCACTCGTTACTCCTTACCCGTTACCGTGATGTGAGGTTCTTTCAGGTAGAGCGGTTCGACCGAAGCGGTCCAGGAGGAGGGATGGCTTAGCAGGCGGTCTGCGCGAGGGTCACAGATCAGGGCGGGAAGGTTTTCCGGAACGGGCGTGGTCGCAATGCAAGGCATGGGCGCCAATGCATCGAGGGTCGCCCGCAGATCTCGCGTCGGGACGAGCCGGGGGCCGTCAACGATGCGGCACGCGCGGATTACGGCAAGAAAATAATTTCCGCGGCGGGCGTTGCCGATGACTGCGCAGGGATCCTCGGCGAACCCCAGAACCGACGGGCATCCCGCCAGCTCGCAGTTAAACGCCACCTGCAAGCCGAGTGCCGTCGCGGCAGCCACCCGCAAACCGGTGTACGAACCCGGTCCGGTGCCGACGATGACGCGATCGAAGGCGGTTACCTCCCGGCGGGCCCGGGCAACGGCAAGCGCCAGTTGGCCGGAACCCTCGAACGAGGCCGTATGAACCACGCATCCATCTGTCGCGACGGCCAGGCTGCCGCGGCCGGTTGAGTTCTCGATCGCAAGTTCGGTTACCATCGCACCTCCCGGGCGTTGTCCGCCAGGAACAACAGGTAAACGTGCCGCGTCCGCGGCGGCAATTCCGACGGGAACTTGGCGGCCCATTCGATCACCGTCACCCCGCGTTGATCGAGGTAATCGTAATACCCGATCCCTTCCAGCTCTTCGACGCGTTCGAGCCGGTACCAATCAAAGTGGAAGAGCGGCAGCCTGCCTCCCCGGTACTCATGAACGAGGGTAAAGGTGGGACTGCTGACGGCGTCATTGCTCCCCAACCCGGCCGCCAAACCCTTGACGAACTCGGTTTTACCCGCTCCCAGGTCCCCATGCAACGCCAGCACCGCTCCGGGTACGGCCGATCGGGCCAGCTCGAAGCCGGCGTCCCGCGTTTCTTCAGGAGACTGACAGATCCGTTCCACGGCCAGGTCGAGCAGCGCTACAGCCGGAAATGGTCATACCCGCCCCGGGCCCGACCAACGGGCGTACGGGCGGCGGTAAGCTCACCGATCCGGCTCAGCTTCAACCTGGGAAATGCCTGGGCCCAGACCGCCTGGAGCCGGGTGCCTTCTTCGAGTGCGGTTGTGAAGAGCAACTCATAATCTTCGCCATCCCCCAGCCCCTGATCGGCGGTACAGCCGCGGTTAAGGGGCAAGGCCGCACGATCGAGCCGGAAGCCGACTCCGCTGGCCCGTGCCAAGCGCGGTAAATCCTTGGCGAGCCCGTCACTGAGGTCCATCATCGCGTGGAGATGGAAATTTTCGTTCAGCCAGACGGCTTCCTCGACCCGCGGCTCGAAACGGAGGTGCCGGCCAGCCAGGGAGCCACCCAACTTCCCCGTAACGAAAATCGAGTCGCCGGGCCGGCCCCCGGCCCGGGTCACGTACCGTCCCGAGGGCAGGTACCCGGTCAGCGCCACGGAAATAAAGATGCCGTTCAATGATCGGGCCGTTTCGCCGCCGACCAGGTTCATGCGATACGTCTCCGCGGCGCGCCGCAACCCGGCGTACAGCCCGCGCACCCAGGACAACTGCAGCGAGGGGGGGACGGCGAGGGTGATGAGGCCGTCTCCAGGCCGGCCGCCCATCGCCGCCACGTCGCTGATGGCCCGGCAGAGTGCCTTCCAGCCGATCGCTCGGGGCGACGACGCGCGCGTGAAATGGACGTCTTCAATCACGCAATCGGTTTTCAGCAATAACAGCCCGGGCTCGTGGCGGACCACCGCGCAATCGTCCCCCGCCCGCACCAGCACGCGCGCGTCATTAGGCAATGCCTTGACGAGCTGCGCCACAACCTGATCTTCGCCGGCTTCAGCTAAGGTCATGCGGAAACATCAGGACGGCGACCAGGTTGAGCGCGTTGAATAAGGCGTGCATCGCCATCGGCACAAACAACGAACCGGTCACCTCGTATGCGATTGTAAACGTGCAACCCAGCACGAATAAGGGCACCAACGCCGGCACGTTCACGTGCACCAGGCCGAACAGCACCGCGGTGAAAACTAGCGACGGCAATGAGCCAAAAAACCTTTTCATCACCGTGTAAAGATAGCCGCGAAACACCAGTTCCTCCGCCACCGGCGCGATCACAACGGCGAGAAGGATGATGGAGACGCGCTGCCCGGGCTGGGTCGAGTCCCGGAAAATCTGGATGATTTCCTGAGATTCCTGCCCGGACCGGTCTCTTAGCCACTGGGTGACGATTTCGCTGGTGCCAAAGACCAGCGGCAACGCCGTGAACAACAGGCCGACGCCCCACACCACCGCCCGCAGGATCGGCAACTGGTCAAAGCCAAATAATTTGCCCACACGAATGCCGCGGGCTCGCAGGGAAATAAGGATCGGCCCCAGGATCAGCGCCCACGAAAGCAGCGTCGCCAGGATCAACTGCTCACCCGAGAAACTTGCGGCGCTGGGCGGGCCGGTCGTCTTCAAGTGGGCAAAGGATTGAAAAACGATGTAAAACACTAGCGCCGTTGCAAACACCACGTCCACCCACGTAAGCTGCTCGGCGCTGACCTTTCCCCCGCCTGTCGTATAAACAAAGCGAAAGAGACGCAGGTAGGTGGCCAGGCTCACCGCGACCAGGAACACGGCGACCAACGCAAAGGGATAGTTCATGGTAAAACGCACAGCTTACACGCGTTCCCGGAAACGTCGAACCGGCTTCCCGCCATGCGCGCCTTGATTCAGAGGGTAAAAGCCGCTTCGGTCACGGTCGACGGTCAGGAGGTCGGTGCTATCGGCGGCGGGTTACTGCTGCTGCTTGGCGTTGGCGTCATGGACGGACCGGAAGACCTGGAGTGGCTCGCACGAAAAACGTTGCAGTTGCGCATCTTTGCGGATGCGGAAGGGGCGATGAACCTTTCCGTGACGGAGGTGGGCGGCGGCATTTTGGTGATCAGCCAGTTTACCCTGTTCGCACGGACAAAAAAGGGAAACCGGCCCTCCTTCGTCGACGCCGCCCCCCCGGAAAAGGCCGCAGCGCTCTATGAAGCCTTTTGCCGGTTGCTGGCCGCACGGCATCGCGGGCCGGTGGCTGCGGGAAAATTCGGCGCCCACATGGAAGTCAGGCTGATCAATGACGGCCCCGTCACCATCTGGATCGACACGCGCGAACGCGCGTGAAGCGCTCGGAGCTCGGGGTTCGAGTTTGATATTCTCGCTCTGGTCGCCGTGTGACCTTAATCGGTGTAATCTGCGAAATCTGTGGATGCTTTCTCTCTTTTCTGCGTTGCCTGCGTGTTCTGCGAATGATCTGTTTTATCTGCGGCATGCACGCTTTTTCGGACGTAAAACGGATGGTCGTCCTCTCGGACACGCATGGTTTGATCCGCACCGGTGTGGAACCGGAATTGGCGGGCGCAGATCTGATCCTGCATGCCGGGGACGTGGGTTCGTCCGGCGTCCTGGCGTGGCTTGGACGTTTCGCGCCGACCATCGCCGTACGCGGCAACGTCGACGAGGATCGCCTGGGCTTACCGGAGACGGAAATCGTCTCGGTAAATGGTGAACTCGTCTATCTGCTCCACCAACTCGAACGGCTCGATCTCAACCCGCGTACGGCCGGTTTGCGGCTCATCGTGTCAGGGCACTCCCACAAAGCCTCCATCACGCAATCGAACGGAGTCTGTTTCTGTAATCCGGGAAGCATCGGACCACGGAGATTCCGGCTTCCGATCACGCTGGTAAGTTTCACCCTGGGTGCGGGAGCCTGGACCGGTACGCTGCGGGAGCTCATCATCCCTCCTGCGCCCGACAGCGGACGGGTCGAAATCCGCGCGAACTTTATCGTGCAGTTACCGCGCGGCGAGGCCGGGCCTTAGACCAACGGTTTGCAGGCTACGCTAGGCAACTCCCTTTCTTTGGTCCACCACGTTTAAGATGGCCTGAACCAAGTTACCCGGTTTAGTGGGTTTGGCCAGGTGCAGCGCGAATCCAGCCTCCCGGGTCCGTATCCGCTCTTCCGGACTGGCGTGAGCCGAAAGCGCAATCATCGGCACCCTTCCGCCCGACTCCGGCCCTAGCGCGCGGACTTCTCGAATCAGCGTGTAACCATCCATTTCCGGCATCGCCAGATCTGCAACCACCACGTCCGGTCGCAGGATGCGGATCGCAGCCAACCCTTCCTGCCCGTTCGCACCGGTCGTAACTTGTGCGCCGTACATCTCGAGAATCCGGCTGGTTGATTCCCGGGTGTCCGCGTGATCCTCGACAAGAACGATTCTAACCCCTACCAACTCGTACACGCTAATCACAACGGCACACGAGCGTTCAAGCCCCGATTTGCGCAGCTGATAACCGGCCTTTGCGCCGGGCCGGCTTGAACATCCATGGTCCTGCCTCCTTTATCTGATGATCATCTCCGTCATTAATGGCCTGCGCGCGGACGGGCCTGCGTGCGCTCCACCGGTAGTACCACCGCGAATAAAAACGCCTGAATAATCGCTATCATCCGTCCTGATCCGCTTTCGTCTTAATTCTGAGAACTACATCGCCATAAACGTCTGCGGGATTGCCGGCATGATTTTTACACCCGCGGTCGAATCCGCTCAAGCGTGCCTTACAAGATTTTGTTTCGCCAGCGATCAACCATCCCGTTCCCATTCCAAGCAAAGCGGACACCTGCGCAACGGCGCCGGTTGTGCGAGAATAACGGCCGTAAAACGGAGGCCCGGACCACGCCGGCCGGCGATCGGATTCTGAGGCCGAGTGAAAGCAACCGGTGTCAGCGCATTTTCCAACCGTTAGTTTGCATCACCTGGATGCGCTTTGGTTCCAGGTCGCGGGAACTTTATGCAACCTCCGCTGCAACCATTGTTTCATCTCGTGTTCGCCCGAGAACCAGACGCTGCCCATGATGTCGCTCGCGCAAGTCGAAGACCATGTGCGGAAGGCGGTTGAGTTGGGGGTCAAGGAATTCTATTTCACCGGCGGCGAGCCATTTCTTCATCCGCAGATCGAGCAGATGCTGTCCGCGGCACTGGCGGTCGGGCCGGTGACGGTGCTCACCAACGCCACGCGATTCACCCCGGAGCGCGTCGCGGCGCTCGCACGTCTCCGGGACGCGTCGCCGTATTCGCTGGAACTGCGGACCAGCCTGGACGGATTTTCATCCGAAACGAACGACCCTATCCGCGGTTGGGGATCTTTCCAACGCATCCTGCATGGGATCAGGCTGCTGCTGGAGGGCGGTTTTCTGCCCATCATCACCGCGATGCGCAGTTGGCCGGTTGATCAGGATGAGGCACAACTCGCCGGTTTCCGGAATCTCCTTGCGGCGATGGGGTACCGTTACCCGAGGATGAAGCTTCTACCCTCGTTAAAACTCGGGCAGGAGGTTCGGCGGGACCGCGGTTACGCGGAACACGAATACCTGACCGAGTCGATGATGGCGGGGTTCGATCCCGGCCACTTGATGTGTTCGAGCGGCCGGATCGTGAGCGCCCGCGGCGTCCACGTCTGCCCGATCCTGGTCGATTGGCCCGATTCTTACCTTGGCGCCTCGTTGCACGAGGGACAGGCGCAGTACACGCTCAGGCACCAGGCGTGCCTGACGTGCTATCAGTTCGGCGCGCTCTGCGCCAATGCGTCTTCCTCCGCGCCAAGCCTCGAACAAACCCGGCGGCACGGCCGCGACCCGTCATGACCGGTCAAACGCGCATCGGCCTGTTTGGTGGGGTCTACTCCAACGCCCTCGCCTTGCGCGCCCTGTTGCAGGACGCCGGAATGCGAGGCCTCGACCGTCTTTACTGCCTGGGTGACCTCGGTGCGTTCGGGCCCTACCCGGACCGCGTCTGCGAGGTGCTGCGTGCCACCGGCATCCCCGTGATCCAGGGTAATTACGACCATTCGCTTGGTAACGGGCTGGCCGACTGCCGGTGCGGGTATACCGACCCCCGCGACAACTATTTCGCCAAGCTCTCTTACGACTACACCTTCAGCCGGACCAGTACCGGCCACAAATGCTGGCTGGCGCAACTGCCGGCCGAATTGCGCCTGACCATCGGTCCCTGGCGAGTCCTGCTCTGCCATGGGTCACCACGAAAAACCAACGAGTTCCTTTGGGAAACGGCCACGTCCGATGCGTTTCTGGCGTGGTTATTCAAACGTTACGAGTGCGATGTGATCGTCGCGACCCATACCGGTTTGCCGTGGGCCCGCGAAGTCACGGTGCAGGCCGGTTGCCAGGCTCATGCGGCTCAAGCCGACGGGGTTCCGCGATCGGGGTGGTTCGTTAATTGCGGCGCGATCGGCCGGCCGGCCAATGACGGACGGACCACCGTAATCTACGCGGTGCTCTCGCTGCCGCACACGATGCTCCGCAAACCCGAGGTCAAGTTCGTGCGGCTGGCGTACGACCACGAACGGTTTGCCGGTGAGATGCGCGCTGAAGGATTGCCGGAGGAATTTGTGCAAACCATCCTTACCGGGTGGTGGACGACTTGCAACGAAATCCTGCCGGCCAAAGAGCGAGCCCGGGGCAGGTATTGATTGCGCGATGTTTCAGTCGCCTTTATCCCGGAGGCCTCCCCGCCGGCTACCGCTGAATCCGAATGATGAATTGCAGCGCGACGTTGTCCGGCCGAACCTCTCCTTGCTGCTTCATCACGGGTCCTAGGTCACCTCGCAACGCGATGGCATCAACCTCCGCATCGCCTCCAGGCACCTGCGCTTGCGGTTGGGACGGCGCTTGCGGCGGTGATGCTTGGGCTTGGATCGGGGCGGGATTCGGTCCTTCTCCGCCGCCTTGGATCGGGGCGGTCGCTACCCCTTCCGAGCCGCCTTGCGCCTGAGCGCCATTCGGTCCTTCCCCGCCTGGTGCGGCTGCCGCCCGCGGGGCGGCATTGGTCGGCTCCTCCGCGCCACCAACCGGGAACGTCCTGAGGTCGTTCCCGGGTTTCAGTTGCTCCCTCCGCTGGGTTTGATAAAGAAACAGATTTTTGGCCGGTTGCGTCCCGAGGCCACCGGCTACCCGCAGATCGGAAACGTCGTGGGTATGTTGCGGCAACTTCGCGGCTTGCTTACTCCCGATCTCACGGGGCGCATCTTCGTCGACCTTATCAGGGTCGCCGTTTTTACGAGTGTCAGCCCCGCGGACAAAAAACCCCCTCAAATCCGGGACGTGGACGGCTCGTCCGCCATCCGTGGTCCAGTAGGCATCTCTGAAAAGCTGGCAGAAGTCAGGGGCGTCTTCACTCGTAACCGGTTGGCCATCGCAAATTCGCCACTTTGCCGGTGGCTTGGCCGCGAGCGGCCACATCAGAATGCTGCCGATCGGCATCTGCTCCAGAACGAGATGGCCCACGTTACCCTCCAAGTCTTTGACCAAGGCCTTGAATTCAGCCTCTTTCACCGTCAGCACCGCATCATAATTGCGAATGATGATCTGGAAATCTTCGATAACCTGACGTGCTTGTTCGTACTGGCTTTTTGCCTCGCTCAGATCTTTGGAAGCATCCGCCGCCTGACCTTTGGCCCGGTCAACCTCATCCTGAATTGGCCGGAGCCTGTTTTCCGCCGCATTAACGCGCTGCACCAGTTCGTCCAGCCGCCCTTTGTTTTCACCGCCGACCCGCTGAATCGACTCCCGCAGCGAGGCAAGTTGATTGCCCAGTTGCTGAAGGTCAGCCTTGGTTACCCCCTGCAGCGAGTCCCGCAACGAGGCGAGCTCATTCTTCAGTCGTGCAAAGTCGGCCCCCGTCACCCCTTGCAGCGAGTCCCGCAGCGAAGCAATCTCGTTGTTCGATCGCTGGAGGTCGGCTTTGCTGACGCCTTGCACCGATTCGCGTACCGAGCGAAGTTCGTTGTCTAATCGCTGCAGGTCGGCCCGGCTGACTCCCTGGAGCGATTCGCGCAGCGGGCGCAGTTCGTTATCCAACCGCTGGGCGTCAGCCCGGCTGGCTGCCTGGACCGAGTCCCGTACTGAACGAAGTTCGTTGTCCAGCCTCCGCGCGTCGGCCCTGGATTGGCTGCTGACCAGGCCCGCGGTTACGAGTGAGACGATTACCGCGATGATGGGCGCGATGATCGCAATGATGAGCATCCCCTCTTCCGGCCGCAGGTCGCGGTGCCACTCCCGCCACCAGGGCTCTCGAGGGGACGGCTGCGCACCGGGGGCCCGTTCCGGGGGTTCGCCGCTTGCTGGGGGAATGCCGTTGTCTGGGGGTTCGCTCATACCGTGATTTAAGTGCAAGAGACCCCGGATGGCTAGGGCAATTTACCGGCAACTGAGAAAGCTTGGTCGCGGCGGTACCCGTGTCCATGCTGGCAAACTGAAACGAGTCTGCCCCCCACGATGCCCCGCATCCAAACCGTTTTCCTCTTTAACCTCGATGGCACGCTGGTAGACAGCGTTTACCAGCACGTCCTTGCCTGGCGGGACGCCCTGGATCAGGAGAAAATCCATCCGTCGGTCCGGCGCATTCACCGAAGGATCGGCAGGAGCGGCGGCTTGTTTACCAACCTGCTGCTGAGGGAAACCGGTCTTGAAATCAGTCCGGAGCGCGTGGAACGGCTCCGCCGGCTGCACGCCAAGGTTTACGCGCGTCATCGCCACGAGGTCAGGCCTCTGCCCGGCGCCCGCGAACTTCTCAATTACCTGACCGAAACGGGAGTCCCGTGGGCGATTGCCACCAGCGGCCGCATGGAAACGGCGAGGCTGAACCTGCACGCGCTCAAGGTCGATCCGGCCGTCGCTGAAGTTCTTTCCGGGCCGACCGGACACGCTCACCCGGCGAAACTGTTGTGATGAAAGTAAACAGCTTATGTCTCCCACGATAGGGTGGCCGGAAGTGGCGTTGCGGTTAGCCCTTACGGTGTTGGCGGGGGGCTTGATCGGCCTTAACCGGGGCGAGCACGGCCAGCCGGCCGGGCTGCGCACCACGCTGCTCGTCTGTCTGGCTGCCTCCCTCAGCATGCTTCAAGTCAACCTTCTGCTGGACACGGCAGGCAAGACCCCCAGCTCGTTTTCGGTGCTGGACCTGATGCGCCTGCCGCTCGGCATCCTGACCGGCATGGGGTTCATCGGAGCCGGGGCGGTTGTGCGAAAAGACGGCCTCGTGCTGGGCCTGACCACCGCGGCCGCCCTGTGGTTCGTCACGGTGTTGGGACTCTGCTTTGGCGGGGGCCAATTGGCGTTAGGCTTGGCGGCGCTGGCGTTGGGCCTCGTCGTCCTGTGGGGCTTGAAATTGGTTGAAAAGCGCTGGAAACAGGATCGGCACGCCACCCTGACGTTGACGTTGGCGGACACCGGCGAGGGTCCGGGCGAAGATGAAATCAGCGCCCGCTTCACGGCTACCGGCTACCAAACCGATATCTGGGCGATGACCTACGACGAACGGGTTCACGAGCGGCAACTCAGCATCGGAGTGCGCTGGCGCGCTTGCCCGAATGATCCACAGCCGCCCCCGTTTCTCCACCGCCTCGCGCGGCAACCCGGTGTCCTCAAACTCGAGTGGAAACCGTAGGCGGCGATGAAGCGGGCCTGCCCTGGAATCGGCGGGTCCCCGGCCCGCATCAGGTAACCTCACGGGATCAGGACGATTTTTCCGTGGGCGCCGGGCTCCATCAGCAGCTGATGGGCTCGTGCAGCCTCGGCCAAGGGCAACTCGCGCCCCACCACCGGTTTCAAAGTCCCATTCTCCAGGCCCGCCACCAAGGCGGCGTGAATGCCGGCGAGTTCTGTCTCCGGTGTGTTCCACAAGGTCATTCCAAGGACGGCGGCGTCGCGGCTCATGGCGTCACGCGGGTTGATTTGCACGGTTCCCCGGCTGCCGACGATCACAATCCGGCCAGAACGAGCGACCGCCGTCAGGTCTTTGCCGAGATTTACGTTGGCCAGCATCTCAATGATGACATCAACGCCGCGGCCCCCGGTGAGCTCACGGAGTTTATCCAGGTACTCCGGAGAATGATGATCCAAAATGTGGTGCGCACCTTCGCGGCGGATGAGTTCCCGGCCTTTGTCCGTGCCGGCGGTTCCGATCACCGTCAAGCCATGAGCCCGGGCAAGCTGCACGGCCGCGGTACCCACCCCGCCGCTCGCGCCGTGGATCAAAACCGTCTCTCCGGGCTGCGCCTTGGCCCGATAGAACAAGGCACGGTAGGCGGTCGCGCAGGGCACATTCACGGCCGCGCCCTGCGAAAACGACACGTTTGGTGGCAGCGGATGAATCTGAGCGGATTTGCAGAGGGTGAATTCGGCGTAGGAACCGGTAATGGTTCCGCCGGTATAGACGCGTGTCCCCTGGTCTATGCCCGCCGCGTCGGGGCCGGCTTCGGCCACAATGCCTCCGGCATCTGTACCGAGGGTAAAGGGTAATTGGGGTTTTACAGGGTAGGTACCGGCCCGGATGTAGGTTTCGAACGGGTTCACCCCCGCTGCCTTTACCTGCACCAAAACTTCCCCGGGCCCAGGCTTCGGGGTTGGGACGTCCTCCAACCTCAGTACCTCCGGACCGCCGAACTGATGGATCCGAATAGCTTTCATGATGTCGCACGCAGGCGTCAGGCCGCCGGCCGCAGCGCAGCCGTTGGCGGCTGTGGCGGGTGACTCCGCAGCCGTTCGTAGAGGGCCAGGTAATCCTTCGCCATGCGCCGGGCGGTGAAGCGTTTTTCAAAAGATGCGCGGCAATCGGCTCGGGAGAGCCGATCAACCCGGGCAACGGCCTGCACGGCTTCCTCCTGGCTGGAGACGATAAAACCCGTTACCCCCGATTCAAGAACCTCCGGAACCGCCCCATGGCCGTAGGCAATGACGGGCGTACCGCATGCCAGCGCCTCGATCATGACCAGCCCGAAAGGCTCAGGCCAATCGATCGGGAACAGCAGCGCTCGAGCCCGACCTAAAAAACTGTCCTTTTCAGCTTCGCTGATCTCACCGACGAACTCGACCAACGGATGGGTCAGCAGGGGGCGGATCACCGCGTTGAAATAAGCACGGTCAGCCCGGTCCACTTTAGCGGCGATTTTGAGCGGCAGGCCGGCGCGGCTTGCGATCTCGATCGCACGGTCGACCCGCTTTTCCGGGCTCACCCGGCCAAGGAAGGCCAGGTAACCGTCGGACCGAGGGCGAAAAGCGTGGAGCCCCCGCGGCAAACCGTGCGGCACAGTTCCGACCCAGCATGCGTGTGACAACGGCGCGCGCTGGGCTTTCGAAATCGAAACGACGGGCAAGTCGTTAAATTCGGCAAATAAGGGGGCCAGGTCGGGCAGGTCAAGCCGTCCGTGCAGCGTCGTTACCGTGGGCGTAAGGCCGCGGCGCGCCAGTGGGAAGTGCAGGAAATCGATATGAAAGTGCAGGATGTCGAACTCGGCGGCTTGGCTGAAGACCCGCTCGACCAAGCGGACGTGGTGGGTGATCGGGTCGGTAATCTGTTTGCCCTGGAGGCGTAACGCCCGTTCGCCGATGGCTACCAGACGAGCGCGCGTCCGGGAGTCGCCGCTGGCAAACAACGTGACCTCATGGCCCAAGGCCACCAACGCCTCGGTCAGGTAAGATACAACCCGTTCCGTGCCGCCGTACAATTGCGGCGGCACACTTTCATAAAGAGGGGCAATCTGCGCAATTCTCATCCTTTTTCCTCTTCCTACGTCGGGCGTCCCGTTCCCCAGAATTGGACGGACCCGCAGCCCAAACGCGTTCAACGTAGTCTTCGCACTGGTACGGACCCCCGTATTTGGCCCGACCCGACGATCAGAATCTGGGTAAGGTCCGGTTTTCAGGTCGAACCATGGGGCGAGTCGCCCTCAGGAACCGCCGGCGTACCGGTTTGGCCTGCGCGAGCGTTCTTGTATTTCTCGCATCTCTGGTGGGCAGGTCGGCTTCAGAGAATCTCACCCGCACTCACCCTCCAATCGAAGCCAGCCTGCACCTCGGGTTTAGAAACCGGCAGAGCAAACCAGGCACAGTCACCGCTCAGACGTAGGTTACCACCGATTTTTCCTAAAAAATGCGCGATTTAACCGAAAATACTAGATTATTATGCTAAATTTTATATAAATGATAAGTCTCAAGGATGCATAGGAAGCTGAAAACGGTCTTTTTGGCTCTGGTGTGGCTCACCGCTGCGAGCGCGTGGCCGGCCGTGGCGTCCAGCGCTGACCCGGTATGGGCCTTTGACTCGGTGTCGCCCGACGGGCCCGACGAGCGGTCGAGCGCCCGGCAGGTTTACCTGCTGATCATGAGGCAGGTAGCGGCGTGGAATTCTCAAGACATCGAAGGGTTCATGGCGGCTTACTGGAGAAGCCCAAAGCTGGTGTACCTGGACGACGGGGAGCAGATCTTCGGCTGGGACCAACTCTACGCAAATTACCTGAACGGGTTCTCTGACCGCTCGCTGATGGGTTACCTTGAAGCCCAGCGGGTTAAAGTCCAGATGCTGGAGCCCGACATGGCCTACGTGCTCTTGTGGTGGGACATGCTCATGGGACGCCCGCGAAGCAAGGTTGTCGGAACGTCGACCCTGGTGGTGCGACGCCTTGGTGACGATTGGAAGATCGTCGCCTCGCACACCACCTCTCTGCAGCCTTGAGTTGGCGTCGGCCTAGCACGCGGTCGGGCAGGCGTGCACGCTCATGCGTAAATTTCGTGGCCACGATAACGGCCGGGATCATCGCGCCAATAACGGCCAGTTCGTTCCCGTTTATTCCCCTTGGGCGGGCTCTGCGCCCAAGGGGGTTCCTCGCACCCGGCCACCGGCAAAAGCCCTTGGCCGGAAAAAGTTTGTTTTCTCTCCGCACGACGTCGCTGCACGCGACGGCTCAGGCGACGGCTACGCTTGCGCAGGTCTCGGCTTGGTCGGAACCCAACTAGTCTTCGGGTTAGAGGCTTGCCCCTGCAAGGCCCTCCGGCCGGTCTCTTCCTGATAACGTGCGCGGCGCACCTGATCCTTGCCTGGCAATCCCAAGTCCGAAGAGACGTGCATCAGGGAACCAATCGCCAGAGCGCCATATACTAGTTTTTTCATAATTTATAAGCAATAACAGCTTAATCCATATAATGGATAAAAATAATAATTTCAAGTAAAGGTAATGCGCCGCCTGCCGATCTGCCTTCAGGCGCCCCGGCGTTAGAGGAGGCGGCCGGTGCGACGAGCGGGTTGGACCGGCGACAATTTTTTGACCCCGACGGGCGCGTCGCCCCCATTTAGGCTAATATCGGCCCGTGTCTGTCCATCGATTGCAGTTTGGATCCGGGGCATCGGTTTTGACCTTGTCTGGGCTATTAGTTTTTCTGAGCTTTTCAAACCTTGCTGCGGGTGCAACTCCCCGCGGCTTCGACACGGTGGTAGTGGACGCCGGCCACGGTGGGTACGATCCCGGCGGCATCCTGGGCCTTCGAACCGACCCGAACGAAAAAACGGTGACGTTGGCCGTTGCACGCCGGCTTGCACGTATTCTTCGCTCCCAAGGTTTGCGGGTGGTCATGACCCGCAACGGGGACGTGTTTGTTCCCCTGGGCCAACGCACGGCGCCGACCTATTACTTCCGTGGCCATGCCGTTTTCGTCAGCATTCATTTCAACGCGGCGCTCCGGCCAAGCGCTCGCGGGATTGAAACGTACTATTACCGGCCAGACAGCCTGGGCCTGGCCATGCGCGTTCACCGGGCCATCCTTGCCGCCACGAGAGCGGAGGATCGTTACGTGCACTGGCGCGGCTTTTTTGTCGTCCGGCGTTCAGCCGTACCGGCCATCCTTTGCGAATGCGGCTTTCTGACCAACCCGGACGAAAGCCGATTGGCGGACCGTGCCGATTACCAGCAAAGGTTGGCAGGTGCCATCGCGGCCGGCATCATTGCCCAGAGGCGGGAAGGCAACCCGTACGGAATACAGGAACCGGTCATCGTCTCCCCGGCCCCACCCGTTTACCGGCCGCTTCGCCACCGTCGCGCAGTTAGCCGGCACTACGGTCGCTCTCGACAGGGTTACTACCATCACCGCGCCCACCGCCAAACCAAGACGCGCCGCACCGGCCATCGCCACCGGCATTAGGAACGGTGTCGGGCGCCGGTCAAAGGCCAAAAAGGCCACCTCTGAAGGGAGGCCGCCCCCTTCGGGAATATGGTAAATATAATGAATTTATTAAATATATACCCGCCCTGGCCGATGGTGACCCAAGGCGCTCCGGTGCCGCTCAAGGCACGGCGACGCCGGGATCACCTCAAACCATGCCGGCCAAAGCCGTTCTCCTCGCCTGTATTTTCCTTTTATCCATCGTGGCACCGGGCGCCACCGCTCCGGCCCCCAGTTCAGCCGCCTCGCGATCAGATCTGGAGCAGATCGAACGATTGACCAACCAGCTCCGAACGGGCCGTGGTCTGGCGCCGGTGCACCTGGACGCCGGCTTATGCCGGGCGGCCGCCGGTCACGCGCTCGACATGGCCCAAAACCACTACTTCGGCCATACCCGGCGCACGACCGGCCTGTTTGGGGAAAGTACGCCGGGCTCACGGGCGAGTGCCGAAGGCTACCGCTGGAGCTTCATCGCGGAAAATATCGCGTGCGGCCAGCAGACGGCGCCATCAGCGTTCCTTGCGTGGGCCAGCAGCCGCCCGCATTACCGTAACCTGGTCAGCCCGGCCGTCCGGGAACTCGGTATCGGGACCGCGCGTAACCGCCAGACGAACCGGCCTTATTGGGTCATGATGCTGGGTTCACGCCAGGAGAGTTTGGCACCGCCCTCGGAGTTTCTGCGGGCGACGTTCGGCCCGGTCTCTGCGTTCAGCTTCTGACCGCGTCACGGCAGTTTGACGCCTGCGGCCAGCAGCTTCGCCAATAAACTGAGGCAGACCAGCAGCAGCAGGAGACACATCGCCCGGTAGAAAGCGACCGGGTTTCTCTCCAGAAATGAGCCGTTTTTGGGCCGAAACGGCTGGACCCGCTCAGGGTGTCCGAGGTCAAAAAGCATTTCGGAGTAATTTTGGTAGCGCCGTTCCGGGTCTGGTGAGATCGCCCGCAGCAGCACCGATTCCAGCCAGGGCGGCACGTTCGGGTTCAGCCGGGACACCGTTTTAACCTCATGAAAGTGCGGCGTCTGGAAACGCTCGATTTCACCGTAAGGGAAGCTCCGGGTGAGGGCTTCGAACAAGGTGACGCCGACGGCGAAGACCTCGGTACGCTCGGAAACGGGCGCTTCCCGAAAGCGCTCCGGCGCCAGGTAACTGGCCGTACCGGCCCGCGAAGTCACCGAAAAGAGTTCGGTCGTGCTGCCAAGGTCAACGAGCTTGAACGTGATGGTGGCATAACTGTTCAGGACGAGAATGTTTTCCGGCTTGAGGTCGCCATGGACGAGGTCGAATCGAAGCAGGTGCTGGCTGGCGTTAAGTAGAAATATCCCGAGGGCGATGGCCTCATCCACCGCCAGGGGGCGTGAGCGCAGCAGCATCCTCAAGCTGGGCGCTTCGATAAATTCCATCGCGTAGCAACGCACGGTGGCGTTGTCCGGCAGAAAAGCCTTGACGAAAAATTCGGACGCTTGCAGCCGCGTGGCGTTCCAGGTCTCTTTGACGAATTGATTGAGTACCTCGTCATTCTCGCGAGCTTCCAGCGGCGCGAATTTCAGCACGAATCGCTGGCCATCATGGGCGGCCAGCCAGGCGCGATCGCTGTGCTGAAATGGCTTGATCAGGGTGAAGCCGTCGACGACCTCGCCTTTACGGAGCGACGCAGGGATTTCAAGGGGAAGTCTGCTCACGCTTTTGAGTTTACCGGTCTGCGCAATATCGAGCACCACGGCACTCATATCGTCGAGGCATTCGGGCGTTGCTTTTGCACGGGCGCTGGAGACCAAGGCCCGTGCCGCCCAACGCGCCCGCAGCTTTGCACCGAGCGTCTCCTCATCGAGCACGTTGGAAACGCCATCCGAACAGAGCAAGGCGACATCTCCGTCCAGGAGGTCGATTTCGAATAAGTGCGGCTCGATTTCCGGCGCGATGCCGACGGCGCGATCCAGTACATGCCGCATGCCGGGCTCCAGGCGCACGTGGTCATTGGAGAGTTGGCGCAGGTTACCGGCTCGGGAGAGGTAAACCCGCGAGTCACCCACGTTCAAGCCGTAGAGCTTATCCCCTTCGATCACCGCTACCGACACCGTGGAGATCATCTCGGGTGAACCATAGCGGATAAGCGAATCCTGGTAGAGCCGCTGGTTCACCAGCCGGATAAACTCTACCAGGGCCTTCGGCGGGCTCCAGCTTTTTGGACGGACCGCGTAATTATTGACCAGCGATTCGACGATCCGCACGGACGCTTCCCGGCCTGCCCTGGCCCCGCCGGCGCCGTCCGCCAGCACCGCGATGAGCGTTTCACCCCAGGCCTTTACCGCGAAGGCATCCTGCGACGGTTCCTTTTCGGAACGCGCGCAGCCAAAGCTGGTGGCGTTCACTTTCACGTCCTTTGTGCGCCCTCGCCGACGGGCCGGGTTCAGATGCGCGCGGCCGCCGCGGCGCCCCACGTGGTGCGCCAGCGCACTTTGACGACGGTGAGGCCGATGATCGCCAGCAGGCAGAGCCCGGCAAAAACGCAAAAGCCGGCCACGTACGACCCGGTCAGGCCTTTGGATAACCCCAGCGAACTCGCGAGGTAAAAGCCGCCTACACCCCCACCCGCACCGACCAGGCCGGTCATCACACCGATGTCTTTACCAAAGCGTTGCGGCAGGAGCTGAAACACCGACCCGTTGGCCATCCCAAGCGCGCCGGATGCTATCAGGAGCATCGCCAGGTTAAGATAGAGGTTGTGACCGAACGCCGCGGCGATCAGGGCCAGCGCGGCAGTCAGGTAAAAGCGGTAGAGCGAGCGGATGCCCCCGGCCCGGTCGGCCCACCCGCCGCCTACCGGCCGCAGCAGTGCGCCGGTAAAGGTGCAAAGCGCGGCCAGGTCGCCCGCGTGCACGGCCGGGACATTGAATTCGCTTTTGAAAAACAGCACGTAGGAGCTGGCCAACCCCACAAAGCCGCCAAATGAAATGGTGTAATAAAAGCAGAACCAGTGGGCGTCCCGATCTTTGAGCAGTTTCCAGTAATCGCCAAGCCGCTTGGGCACCACCTTGACGGGCGCCTCTCTGGACCCCAAAGCGTAGAAGAGCAGCACGAACACGGCCGGGATGAGCGCAATCCCGAAGACAACCCGCCAGCCGTAGGCCGCAGCCAGTCGCGGCGCAATCAGGGAATCGAGAACGGTCCCGATGTTGCCCGCCCCGGCCAGGCCCATGACCACCCCTTGCATGTTAGGCGGGTACCAACGGCCTGCCTGCGGCAGGGCCACCGCGAAACTTGCACCGGCAAAACCGAGCACCACGCCTAAGAGCAGCGTGGCCTCAAAGTCCGCCAGCCCGACGAGCCAGGCGGTCGCCAGCCCCGCCATGACGATCAGTTGGGCAGTTATACCCGTCTTCTTGGCCCCGAAACGGTCGACCGCCAGCCCGAGCACGATCCGTAACAATGCGCCCGAGAGGATCGGCACGGCCACCATCAAACCTCTTT
The DNA here is from genome assembly GCA_019243005.1 of Verrucomicrobiota bacterium. Taxonomy (GTDB): domain Bacteria; phylum Verrucomicrobiota; class Verrucomicrobiia; order Chthoniobacterales; family JAFAMB01; genus JAFBAP01. Next base: position 31,949 of record JAFAUY010000327.1, read on the forward strand.
GTTCGGCCGTCAGGTGCAGGCTTTCGCCGATCTGGACTCCCAACGGGCCAAGCACCGTCCAAACCATGAACGAAAAATCAAAATAAATGAAAGCCGCCAGCAGCGTCGGCCAGTGTCCCGCGGATTTGAAGTGGGCCATATTCAAGGTAGATCGTCTGGTGGTTGGTAAAACGTATAAGGTAAAGACCCCCGCTGAAGCGCGACGCGTGCCAGACGTGAGTTTGACCCCGAAAAAGAGGGCGTAACAGCAGGTTTCGGGGGTTTTTGAGGTGAGCCGCTTCTCCTGGCCCCGGTCGATTCCGTACCAGGGAAACGGCGAGCGGCCGGGAGGGATTACCTGACCGGGATTGCGGAATCGAACGGACGAAACGGATCGCTTTTCCCCGGGGTGCAGAGGAGCCGTTTGATTGCTTCGACCCGGCTGAATTTTGGCGCGCAATGTACATTTTTGCGCACCGGCCTGCTCAAATGATCCCGGTTTCGCCCGGACGCGTCAGGCGCGTCGCGGGAGCTCTCCCTGCGGCCCCCGTGAGGTCCGGCCCCCTTTCCTCGCTCGCTACCCGCGATTGCGGTGCGGCCTTTTCGGCCGGCTGGGCCGGGGCCGGCTGCGCCGGTCACCCTTGCCATCCCGCCTCCGGCCTCCAAAGGGTTCCTCGGCCGCCTCGGCGGAAGGAGGCCGGGGTGACACCTCGACGCGACGATTGTCGTCCTTTCGCAGCTCCTGGATGGCCGCACAGGCAATATCCGTCGATAAGAACCCCTGCTCCAATAGGCGGTCCACGATATCCTGTTCGGCCTGGAAACCATCCTGCAAGAGCGCGCTCCGGATGCGCTCGAAAAAGACGCTGGTCCGCTTTTCCTCGATTTGCTCCAGGGAGGGAGGCATGCGGCGCAGGATTTTGGTCCGGGCATAGCGCTCGATGCTTTGCAGTTTGTAGATCTCACGCCCGGCCGCGAACGAGATGGCGCGTCCCGATCGGCCGACGCGCCCGGTCCGGCCGATCCGGTGCACGTAGTCCTCTTCGTCCCAGGGCAAATCGTAGTTAAACACCACCTCGACGTTCTCGACATCGAGCCCCCGGGCCGCGACGTCCGTGGCCACCAGAAATTCCAGGTTGCCCGTGCGGAATTTTTGCATCACCCGGTCCCGTTGGGCCTGGCTCATGTCGCCGTGCAACCGGTCGGCCAGGTAACCCCGGGCGACCAGCTCATCGGCCAGGTCGTCGACCATGCGTTTGGTGTTGCAAAAGATGATGGCGAGTTTGAGGTCAAGGAAGTCGATCAAACGGGTAAGCACCTCGGTTTTGGACCGTCCGTGGATTTCATAATACGTCTGTTCGACCGTGGGGACGGTCAGCATCTTGTGCTCGATCCGCACGTTTTGAGGGTCGCGCCCGAAGGTACGGATCAGCTCCTGGATCGGTTTCGAGAACGTTGCTGAAAAGCAAATGAACTGCCGGGTGGACGGTACGGCTCGCAAGATCTCCTCGATGTCCTCGCGGAAACCCATGTCGAGCATCTTATCGGCCTCGTCCAACACGGCCATCCGGACCTGGTCCAGGCGCAAGGTACCCCGGCTCAAATGATCCAGGACCCGGCCGGGCGTTCCGATGACGATCTGCGCTCCCTGACGCAGGGCACGCAACTGCCGGTCATAAGACTGACCGCCGTAGATCGGCACGCAGTGAAGTCCCTGCTTGAAGACGGCAAGTTTGAAAACGTCCTCCGCCACCTGCACGGCGAGTTCGCGGGTTGGACAAAGGATAATCGCCTGCACCACTCCCTGCTGCGGATCGGTTCGCTCGATTAGGGGAATCGCAAAAGCCGCGGTTTTACCCGAACCGGTTTGCGATTGGCCGATGACGTCACGACCGTCAAGGAGCAGGGGAATGGTTTCTGCCTGGATGGGGGTAGCTTTTTCATACCCGAGGCGGTCAATGGCTTTCAGCAGCTCCGGGGACAGGTTGAGTTCGGAAAAAAGTTTCGCGGTCATAACATGACAAGAGAAAGATGCCTTCACCGTTAGCGCAGAGGCAGAGCTTGCCGGTCGCGCCAAAGGGGGAAAATTCAGTAGCCTGTATCCTAAAGCGAACCGGCCAAATTACAAACCGGCGGTGCCTCCCCGGTGATTACCTTTATTGTACCCGGCCCCGGCGTGGTTCGCGGCCCGCGGCCTTTCTCCGATCCGGCGCCCGGATGCCGGACACCGGACGCAGAAGATGACCGCCCCCTACTCGGCGGCTTCGCCGGCCGCGACGTAGTCGCCTTCCACGCGCACAATCTCGATCAGGTTGTTGAACGGATCGCGCGTGAAAAAGCGCGGGCGGAAGGGTAAAGGCCGCGCTTCCCGGATCGCATGCCCGCCATGACGGAGCCGCGCCCGGCACCCTTCCAAGTCATCGATCTGAAGGCAAAAATGGTGCGTCGAGTCATCCGGGACCGGTTTCGGATCGGGCACGCAATGCAACTCCACGCCCTCTTGCCCGGTCTGAAACCAGATCCAACCGAGGGCCTTGGCGCTGCGTGGCACGGGTTTCTCCCGAAAACCGAGCAGATCCAGGTAGAACCTGCGCAAGGTCGGTTCCTCTCCCGGAGTAAACGTAATCGTCACATGCTGGAAACGCGGCGGAGCGGGGGTTTGAGGGTCCATAGAGACAGAACCTCCCGATCCGTTGCGCCGGTGCAATCCAAAAATCCGACCGGCCGGGCCCGCAAAGGGCCACGCCCTCCGCATCAGCGGATCACCGGCGCCTTGCCGCCGGTATTTTCACGAGAGCGTTTTCGCGGGCACAAAAATTGCCCGTAAGTGATAAGCCTGGTCAAAATATCGTCGTAAAGGATAAAATTGAATGAGTATGCCCGGGCGATAGTTTTGGGCGCGAAAAAAAGTCCAGCTCGAATAAAAGTCAACGGTGGCGATAACAATGGCGATTTCTTACCTACATGGTCCGGAAACGGCAGGGATGGCCTGTGAGGTGAACCCGAAAATCATTTTCTTTGAAGAAACGCGCCGGTTTAAAATCGCCTCAGACGCTTTAGGCATCAAGTTTTCGGTCTCTCGCGCCAGGGTTCGTCGCCGAGGCGGCAAGGCACGCAAACCACCCTATTTTGCCTGTTGCTACAACGTGGGCAACCTCGGCAACGTAAATATCGTCGCTTTCTTTTACCCGCTGATGGCGGACTGGGAACTGATGGACAAAGACGGCGAGGGCTATCGTCAGCGCATCCGGTCGGCTCTTCGCGAAGAAATGATCCACGCCATCCAGGTGATGGCGGTCAGAGACCGTTACCAGGCTTCGCCGGAGCTGAGGCAACGTTTCAAGACAGCGGAAGCCTATTACGAACAGCTCCTGGGCCGGATCATCGACGAACTCGCCACGACCCAGGAGGGCCACGATGCCGTTTTGACGGCGGCGAAGCTCTACTACGAAGATTGGACGATCGATTCTCTGGAGAAACTCCGGCAGACGGACAAACGGCTCCACGGACGCGATGGGTACATGGCCAGCGAGCTGATCCGGCAACTGGTACAGATCCGGTTCGGGGAACTCACCAGTGAGGAAGCCAAAGGCAAGGCCTGGGACCGGTACCGCCTGTTCTCGACGGGTCCCTTCGGCACGACCGAAAACCTGCTCAAATCAATGGCGGCAAAGTTGCGCCAGGCGGCGCCGGCTTTAGTATCCTTGAGTCCGGCACTGGCGGAAACGTTGGCCGAAATTGAACGGACGATCTGCACGTTGCGGCAGGTGGATGCCGCCCGGGCGGGGATCATGCAGAAACCGGTGGCGGCGACCGTCTTGGTGAGTTGAATGCGATTGTGGACAACTTCGAAGCGAGGCTGGAACGCTTCGCCGCCACTTTGCCGGAGACACGGCGACACCTTCACCGCTACCCTGAGTTGAGCGGGGCGGAGTTCGCCACGACCGCCTACCTGAGCGAAAGATTGGCGCAGGCCGAAGTTCCTCACCGGGTTGGGCAAGGTAACCGCGGCGTGATTGCTGAACCGGCAACGGCCGCCCGGTCCTCCGGTACGCCCCTCATCGCGTTACGGGCCGACATCGACGCCTTGCCCATCGAGGAGGCGAACCCGGTGGAGTACCGTTCACGGCATCCGGGCGTCATGCACGCCTGCGGGCATGATGCGCATACCTCCATCCTGCTGGGGTTGACGCTTTCTCTTCACCGCGCGCAGGGGTTGCCGGTGACTTGGCGGGCCATTTTTCAGCCGTCCGAAGAAGTTGGCCAGGGGGCGCTCGAAATGATCCGTCAGGGTGCGCTGACCGGGGTTGAAGCCGTGGTGGCACTCCACGTCGACCCGAATCGGCCGGTCGGAACCGTCGGCGTCACGCCCGGGCCGCGCACCGCGTGGTGCCAGGATTTCGCCATCGAGGTGACCGGACGCGGCGGGCATGGCGCCAGGCCGCATAACACCGTGGACCCGATCGCCGCCTCGGCCCACCTGATAACCCTGATCTACCAGGCCTTGCCGCGTCAGAACGATGCACGGAACCCGGTCGTCGTTACCATCGGCGCCATCCAGGGGGGCCATGCCTCCAACGTTATCCCGGATCGCGTTTCCTTGAAGGGCACCGTCCGGTCCATCGATCAGCCGACGGCCGAACGCGCGCACGACTGTCTCCAACGCCTTTGCGCGAGTGCCGCCCAGGCTTTCCAGGCGTCCGTCGCCCCCGCGTTTGAACCGTTGCTTCCGGGGCTGGTCAACGAGCCTGCGGTCGCGAAAATTTGTGCCGGCGCCGCCCGTGAACTGCTCGGGGAGGCCGCCGTGGCCACGGATGACCGCGTCAGCATGGGCGCTGAAGACTTTGCCGAATACACGCGGCTGGTTCCCGGCTGCATGATCAGCCTCGGGGTGAACACGCCCGGGCGCCCCATCACTCCCCTTCATACCCCCACGTTCGACATCGATGAACGAGCCCTCCTGATAGGAGCGCGCCTCCTGGCGCGGGTGCTCTTGCGCTGGCCAAGCGCCTCCCTCAGTCATTGACCACCGACCGCCTTATGCTGATCAAAATCGGATATGATATCGCCCTGAGCCTGCCATTCCCGACGGCCATCATTTACCTGCTGCGCGTTCATCCCGAACGTGAGGCCGACTTAACCGGAGACGAGCTCTTCCGAATAGAGCCCGAGGCGCCGATAACGCATTATTACGATGCGTTCGGAAACCATTGCGGGCGGGTCAGCGCCCCTGCCGGCACCATTCGCTTCCTCAACGAAGCCGTCATCCGCGATGGCGGACTGCCCGATGCCTACGCGCCGGACGCGGTTCAGCACGACGTCCGGGACCTGCCGGTCGAAACCCTGCGATTCCTTTTGCCAAGCCGGTATTGCGAAGTCGACAGCGAGCTCCTTGATTTCGCATGGCAGGAGTTCGCGAACACGCCGCCCGGTTGGGCAAGGGTGCAGGCCGTGGTCGATTTCGTGCATAAACACTTGCGATTCGATTACCTGCAGGCCCGCTCCACCCGCACCGCGCTGGATGCTTTCCGGGAAAAGGTCGGCGTATGCCGCGATTTCACCCATCTCTCGATCACGCTCTGCCGTTGCCTGAACATTCCGGCCCGCTACGTGACCGGGTACCTCGGCGACATCGGCGTCCCGCCCGCGCCGGATCCCATGGATTTCAGCGCCTGGTTCGAAGTTTTCCTCGGGGGCCGTTGGTATTCCTTCGACGCCCGCCATAACCGGCCACGCATCGGCCGCATCGTGATCGGACGAGGACGGGACGCCGCCGATGTCCCGATCACCATGGTCTTCGGGCGCCACCAGCTGGAAAAATTCACCGTGATCACCGAAGAAGTCAAAGAACCGAGCGAAGTCCAGCCCGTTACCGCCTG
>JAFAUY010000456.1 GCA_019243005.1 Verrucomicrobiota bacterium
ACAGGCTTTTCAGAAACAAGGGATCCCTGAACATCCGGGCATAGTTCGCCATCCCGACAAATTTGTAGGTGCCGAAGCCGCTGACGGAGAAAAAGCCGAGCCCCAATGAGAACAGCATCGGGAAACCGACGAACACGGCAAGTCCGAGCGCGTCGGGCAGAATGAAAAGCCAGGCGATCACCGCCTCCCGCTGGTTGCGCGTGAGCCGGCCGCGGTGCGGTTGCGGCCGGCTCGCCGTGTCCTGACGCAAAGCGTTTGTGGACCGGGCGGGGTTCACTTTAGCGGAGCGCCGGAGTACCCTGCCAGATAAGCCTCGATGTTGTCGGAAGCCTGGGCCGCTTGCCGGTGTGGATCAGCTCCGCCAAGCTGGCAGGCTTGGATGGCGTCGGAAACCGCCTTGTACACTTCAGGAGGCACGCGCGGCTCACCGCGACCCGTCGGAAAGATCTCTTCCTTGAATATCTTCATCGGGCCACTGGAGTAACCACCGGCGGCCGTCGCTTTTTCAAGCGCGGATTTTCGCGGTGCAATGTCGCTCTTGGCCTTGATACACCAGTCGACCACCCTCTGAATCGAGTCGTCACTCATTGAACCAAGCGCCCAGACGCAGAACTTGGCCGCAGTCTCGGGATCCTTGCCTTTCGCGTTCGCGACAAATGCCCAGCCACCCAGATCGGTTTTGGGTTGTCCGTTGGGCGGGATCGGGCATGGAAACACGCCGTACTCAAAGTTGGGGGCATTTTCCCGGAGCGCACTGATGCCCCAGATCCCAACGTTTTGCATCGCACAATAGCCTGCCGCCAGGTTGGCCACGACATCCGGCCCGCCGAACCCGAGGGCACTTCGCGGTGATACATTCTGCTTCACGGCATCCTGCCAGAACTTAAGCGCCTGCACCGACGCTTCCGAGTTAAAGGCGCTTTTTCTTCCGTCCGGGGTCACCATATCCCCTCCGCCTTGCCAGAGAAAAGGGTACCAGCTGAAATTCTGGTAGTATCCCGGCGTGGTTTCAAAGACGCACCCAAACTGGTTGCCTTTGGTTAGCTTCTTGGAGACTTCCAGCAGTTGCTCCCATGTCTTCGGGAGATCGGCTTCCGAGAGACCGGCCGCGGCAAATGCCTTCTTGCCGTAATACATCGCCATCGGCTCTACTTCCATCGGCAGACCATAAATCTTGCCGTCGACGATCCGGGTCTCCATCACGTTCTCGTAAAAATCCTTTTTCGCCGCATCCTCCATGTATGGCGTCAAGTCCACCAGCACGCCCCCGTTGTAATAACGGAGGAAATCTCCGGGGCTGATGATGAAAAGGTCCGGCCCCTGCCCCGAAGCGAAGGCGGTCTGGAGCTTGGACCCGTTCATGTATTCGCCGTTGGGTACGAATTGAAGTTCAACCTTGACGTCGTGCGAGCCGTTCCACGCCGCAATCATGTCCTCCCACCATTTACCCTGTGAACTTACCTGCCCGGCAGGAGCATAGAACTGCCAGAAGGAAAGTTTCTTCACGGCCGCCGCTTTGACGTGGATGTTGAATGGCCCTAAGGCCGAGGAAACCGCGGCGGCGACGGCGACCTTGCCGCTGCGCTTGAGAAGTTCTCGACGCGTGATTCCCCCCGGCGTTAAATTGCCCTCTGCACGATCGTCGCCGTGAGCCTGAGGATCTGAGTGTTCTGTGTATAACATAATCTGCTGTTGAGTACGTGTGTTTCGCTCAAGACCGGAGGCGGCCTGCTCGATCGCCCGTATCCTGGCCGGCTCAATCCGCATGGTTGAACCCGGTGTGATGACCAGATCCGGTTTTTTGCTCAGGCCGCAGTCCCACTGACCATGGGTCGCGCGAGGCGCTTTAGCCGCACTGGGGGGCACGGCGCCACGCAGCCCAACGTCGGGGGGAACCCGTCGAGCGCGCATGATAAGAATCAGATAATGGGTGAATCAGCAGCCGTCGAGTGAATTTCGCAGGCCGTAACTCGAAACCGGCGGATCGTGCCTCGTCAGGAAATGGGGCCGTACCGGCGGCCGCCGCCGGGATGCCGGCGGATTACGGGTAAAAGGCTAACCGGAGCCCGGGTAAGGGCCTGCCCTGCGTGATGGCCTGGTAAAAATACTCTGCGGCGATGTAATGCACCTTCGTCGTCGGGTGAAAGCCATCGTAGAACACGTAGTCATTCTGATTGGTGTCCCCTCCGCCGGTGCTCGGGTCGAGGGCGTACCCGGAGCTGTTGGTAAAGCCGAACGCGCCGGGGTTGTAAACGAGTTGATCAAAAAGCGCGTTGACGTCAATCAACTCCAATTGGACTCCGAGAGCCCACGCCAAAAACGGCGCTTCGACTTGCAGCCCGACATTCACGCCGGTCACAAAGTTTTTTGCCGCCTGAACGGTGGCTGTCCCTTGAGACCTCAGGCTGGGCGTCAGCGAGAAGTCCGGAAGATTTACCACCACAACGGCCTTGGCGCCCGCCTGCCGGAGTTGCGCGACCCCGGCCCCGATCGCAGCCACGGTGACCTTGGGGTCGCGACTGCCGGCAAGGACGAAATCATCAGGGCCGATCCAGATCAGGTAAAGGTTATTGCTGGGGATCCGCCCCCCATGCTGCGCCACAAACGCGCCGATCTGGACAGGTAAAGGTGTAGTCGACGTTGAAGATGAGCGTAGGACCGGAGATGAAGTCGAGCCCCCGACGGCGACGTTGGTCCCGGTGGTGGGATTCACAAAAAAAGGCGTTATCGCCTCAGGCTGGCCGGCCGCTGATGGGAAGTGAGCGATGGACGGAAAATAATCCACCCAGTTCGGGCCGTTAGTCCAGCGACCCTCGTAATAAGGGGGATCCGGCGGCTCCTGGCCTGCGGTCAAGAAATCTGCGGTCAAGAAATACGAATTTCCATTATCAGATAGGCTGTCCCCAAAAATCACCAGGTTTTGAAAATGACTCAGGTTGAACGCCTCCACGGACGAAACGTGCAAGATGCAGCCTGCGAACCAAAACACGAGCCATACGAGCTTTCTCATCAATCGCTATCTCGCAGGAACACCGCCGGTCGCGCTTTACGGCGAACCAGAAACTTGCCGAAAAGCGTCACAAACCGGCCGGCCCGCCCGTGGAAAGGCGGCCGGCGGCTCAGTCAATTTTTAGCCCAGTGCGTCACCGAGGCGGTGCCGGGCCTTGACGCGGGACGGCCAGCAGGTTTTTGTGTTTTCTCCATGGGAACGGACCGCACAATCTTTCTCGCGCATTTGTCGGTGGCCTGGAGGCCGGAAGCCTGCAGCTGGCGGGAATGGAAAGACTGGGTTTACGGACCGCAATACAACGCGTGTCTGGCACGGGAACCGTTGGACGATTGGCAAGTGGAACTCGCCTTTACCGGCATCTGGAGCGGGCCTCCGTGGGAAACACCGAAATTCTTCAAGGTGGTCATCATTCATCCGGAGCATTCCGCCTTCTGGGGTGAGTACGAAACCTACGAGCAAGCGCGCCGCGGGATGCAGCAGGCCCTTGAGGAATGCTGGCGGCGGGCGCAGCAAGCAGTGGCGGGTAACGGGTAACGCGTAACGGGTGTCGAGTGGCGTTCGGTCACACGGCGGACGCAGCGGATACGGTGGGCACAACGTCGGAGGTTCACACGGCGAACTACGGCGACCACGACGGGAAGAGGACAAAATCATTCGCAGAACAGAGATCCATAAACTAACGGAGCAGCGGGCGCCGAGTATGGGTCGGACCTTTTTTGGACCTTTTCTTCCCGCCGTGGTCCGCCGTGTGAACCTCCGACGCTGCGCCCGCCGTGTAACCGTGTGACCTACAATTCTGAGAGGGGCATCTTATTGGCGGGACCGCTGAAAACGCAAGGCGCTGGCCTTCTTTGACAATTTTAGAATTCAGCATGATCGCGGGAAGCCGGCCCTCGACAGTAAGGATATGAACGATTGACCCGGTTCAGCCGTTGGTATAATACATAGTAATACACACTACCCTCGCCAGTATGCTGTGACCCGGCGTGCCGTTTCCAGGAGCTTTTCATCCTGTTCCAGTGCACCAAGTAACGCTAACGCCCGGATGACCTCCGGATAATTTACCACTTTGGGTTGACCGAAATAA
>JAFAUY010000021.1 GCA_019243005.1 Verrucomicrobiota bacterium
TTGACGACCACCGCCACCAGACGGGATCGCCGATTGTTCAGCGTGCGGGCGATGGCGTTGGGCTGATACCCATACTGGTGCGCCATGGCGAGAACGCGCGCGCGCGTCTGCTCGCTGATTCGTTTATCCGCCGAGAATGCTCGGGAAACGGTTGCCGAGGAGACCCCGGCGAGCCTCGCCAGTTCTTTAGACGTGATTCGCTTTTTCACCCGGTTTACAACCTTCGTGCCATCGGATCAGGATGGACCGCGACGAATGCAACCGCCGGCAGCGAGACCCAGCGGCGCGCGTAGGCTGCCGCCATGTGTCCCGTGCCGATCACCCCCAGCCGCAACCTCTCGTTAGTCGCCATGGTAATGAAGACGTTTGCATTATTTTCGCGCCCTGTCTACGGAACATAAAGGGCTAACGCCGAATTAGTTTTATGATTGACGCCGGATGCTAAAGCAAGTACACCGGGCTTTTATGAAGACGTGTGCACAAAGCCGGCGATCGCGGCCCGGGCCGCCTCGCCCTACCCGAAGGAGGAGGCATGTTTAACGGAAGGATCCTGGCCGGGATTAGCGTGGCCGTTGCGCTGGCCATTGGCTCCGCCCAGGCTAAGACGATCCGTATCGCCGAGCATCGCCAGGCACGGATCGATGCGCTGAAGACGGTCGTGCCGGACATAGAAAAAAAATACAACGTCCACATTGAAGTGGTCGAATATCCCGCCCCGGAAAAAGATTACTTAACCAAGCTCCTGACAGAACTTCGCGCCGGCAATGCCCCCGACATCTTTACTGCACCCCACGGTCAGGATGTCGCCGACATGGCCGCGGCGGGCTACCTGGCCCCCCTCACCGCAGAGCTCAAGGCTTGGGACGGTTATGCGCAGTCGGTTGATGCCGCCAAGGCCATGGCGACCGGCAAAGACGGCCAGATGTACGTTCTGCCGGCCATGCTGAACGTCCAACAGATCTACTACCGCCGCGACATCCTGGAGAAGGCGGGTATTTCGACCGCGCAACCGAAAACCTGGGCCGAGCTTCTCGACCGCGCCAAGGAAATCAAAGCCAAGACGGGTGCCTACGGCCTTCTTTTTCCGGCGGGTGTGACGTGGGGCGGCGGTTCCTTCACCGAGGGCTTCAGGCTTTTGATTGTTGGCACCTCGACCCCCCAGATCGCCAACGATGACGGCACGCTCAACCTCACCAGTCCAGGGATAAAGGACGCCTTCGGCTTCTATGCAGACCTCATCAACAATGACCTGATGCCGATCCAGCCGCTGCTTGAGCCCGAACCTTGGGTATTGCCGAAGTACCAGATGTTTCCGGCCGGCAAACTGGTTGCGACGACGAGCGGCTCATGGTGCTATATTTATGACTGGGGTCCGGAGAGCAAGAACCCGATCCCGAATGTCACTGAAGTCGTCGGCAGCTGGGAGGTTCCCGGCAAGCAAGGAGGGCAGTACGTGCTGGTGGACCTCGAGAGCCCCTGGGCCGTTAACAGCAAGTCGCCTGATGTCGGGCTCGCCAAAAAGGTCATGCTCGAGCTCGGTTCGGTTAAGGCGGACGTGGCGTACGCGCAAAACCTCGGGAACATCCCGGGCCGAACGGACGCGGCGGCTGATCCCGACTTCCAAAAGCTTAAGCCGCTGGTTCCAATTCTCGCCGCTCTGAAGAATGGAACCGGAACCTATCTGAAAACGGCCGAGGGTTTCTCGGCGGTTGCCGAAGGGGTGGCGCGCGCGACCGAGGCACAGCTTCGCAAGAAGACGGATGCGGCGGGCGCTCAGAAGATTCTGGTTGATTACGTCAAAGAGGTTGTTGGGGACGAAGCCGTCAAATAATTCCTCTGGAATTGCGCAACCGGAGACGACCGACTGGCGGTCGCCTCCGGTATTTCCGCAAGGCGCGGCTTAGTCGTGGATTCTTCGCTAATGGCAAACTCACACGATGACGTACCATCAACGCACCGCCCGGCAGCTTCAGCTCCTCCTTCTTCCCTGCGTCCTCCTCGTCGGTGCTCTCGTCGTCTACCCGGCGCTGTACTCGATCTATTTGAGCCTGACGAATGCTTCGCTGGTCGGGGTGGCGGCAACCCATCCTCGTTTCGTCGGTACGCGCAACTATGTGCGCCTGTTTGCGGACGGCGGCTTCTGGAATTCTCTGGCCGTTACCTTCTGGTTTGTGCTTGGATCGGCCGTGATCGGCCAGTTCGTCCTGGGACTTGCTGCGGCCGTTCTGCTGCGCCGGCCGCTTCGCTTCAAGCATTTGATCAACTCCATCATCCTGTTGCCGAACGCCGTGCCTGAAGTGGTCGCCGGCTTCATCTGGATCTCCATGCTGGCCGGCGGCGACCACGCGACGCTGAACCGGTTGCTGGGCGCCTTGGGAATTCCACCGGTGCGATGGCTGCAGGATTTTCCACTTGCCATGATCATTGTGGTTAACACCTGGCGTGGTATCGCCTCCGCGATGATCCTGATGACGGCAGGTCTGAGCGCCGTACCCGGTGAGATTCGTGAAGCGGCCCGGATCGACGGCGCTTCACCTCGCCAGGTTTTCCGGTTCATCACGCTTCCGCTGATCATGCCGACCATCTTCCTTTACATGCTGGTCTCGACCGTCACGACCATCTCGATCTTCGGCTTCATCTACGCGCTGACCCGCGGCGGCCCCGGCAATGCCACCGAGATCATTGGCATTTACATCTACAACCAGTCCTTCACCGCCTTTCAGCTCGGGTACGGTTCGGCGGTGGCGGTGGTCACGCTCATCCTTTCGCTGGCGATCGGCTTGGTCTACGTGCGCGCCCTTAAAGTCGAGGTTTAACGTCATGAACGAAACGGAACCCGTTGTTCCGAGACCTCGTGGTCGCGATGCGGTCGCGTACGCAATCCTTTCGCTGATCTCCATTTACTGTGCGATTCCGTTCGTTTGGCTGGTTCTCGCCTCCTTTGACGCGAACGCGGCGCTGTTTCTACGCTGGCCCAGCCCGTGGACGCTCAACAACTACATCGGTATTTTTGTGCGCGAAGGGGGCGCCCGATGGTTTTTCAATTCGTTCGTCGTTGTCGGGGCTGCCACGATCATCGTCCTGGTCTTCTCCGGCTTCGGCGGCTACGCGTTGTCACGGACAAACGCCTGGTGGAAACGGCCATTCCTCTACACGATCATTTTAGTCCGCGTCGTTCCACCACCGGCCCTGGTTGTTCCGCTATACAGCATTCTACTCACCGCTAACAACGCGGTCGCGTCTTTTGTCCGCAGCCTTCTCGCTCCCGAATTGATGCGTCCGGCCATGCTCGTGGTCGGCTTAATCGATGGATACCTCGGCTTGATTCTCGTCTTTGCCGCCATGCAGCTGCCGCTTGCGCTCTGGATCATGAAAACCTACTTCGACACGATCCCGTACGACTATGAAGAGGCGGCACTCGTCGACGGCGCCAGCCTGTTCCAGCGTCTTCGCCTCGTGCTCGCGCCGCTCGCGCTTCCGGGCCTCGGCGCGGCGGGCATCTTCGCCTTCATTTCCGCCTGGGGCGATTTCCTCATGCCGCTCATCTTCCTGTCTTCATCGGAGCTTCAGATGTTGCCCCTTGGCCTGTTCCGCGCTTTTCTGCGCGTCCAGCAGATCGACTACGGCTTCTTGAGCGCGCTCGCGATCCTCTACATGCTGCCGGCCGTGATTGCCTTCGGCTTTGCCCGCCGCTATTTCGTCCAGACGTTCTCCGGCGGCGTGAAAGCATAAACGGTGAGCAGGCCTTGTCTCTACCCAATATCCGTTGAAAGATTCCAAGGCTGCTCCAGTTGAACCCGCCGGCATTGCTGGGTGCCTCCGCCGTCGGTTTCAACCCTACCGGCGTGAAGGGGTAGTTCGGCGCGGCAAGCCTTCCCGATCGGTTGCCGTCCTTGCAACCTGCGCATTGGGGGACGTCCATGCGGTGCTGACGCTCGGGACGGCCTCCAGGGGGGAGGTGCCGGCAGATTTCCAGGCTCGTTTTGCTCTTGTGGTCGGAAATCAGTGGGATCGGATCTGGCGATCCGAGAGACCCCGTGAGGTTAATTCGGCGGTTGGGAGCCTCCCGCGAGGCGCAGGCGTTCGCGCTGTTCGTCCGAAAGGTCTTTTTCCCACCATCGGCGGTATTGAGCCTCGGAAACGTCACGCGGTTCCGGTTTCGCCTCGGGCGAGAGATCACACCCCAGGGCTTGGGCCCGCTCGAACGCTTCCGGATAGCCCACGCCGACGGCGAGCAGCTTTTGGTGCCGGTTATAAATGCCGACGTAAGGGGACATGGCCTCAAGGAGGTCGATGCTCATGGAATGGTCTAAAGCTGTCGTACTGCAAATCGGTGTGCAAGGGGAGCTTAAAAACATGACGTAACGCTGCCGGATCGATTCGGCGGGCCGGCGAACGTCCTTGGTGATGACTTTCAAGTTCTCACGGCGCAAAATTCCAGGTAGCGCGCAACGAGGTGGACTGGCGCGCTCTCCGGGTCGACCTCTGCATTTTTGAACGCGGAATCAAAAACTCCGGGTACCGGTCGTTGCGTTGACACCTTGAGGGGCAACCGGTATCCTGGAGGTGATCACCCGACAGTTCGGCCCGCGATTGCGCCGGACCGCTCAGGTGGCACAACTCCCCCCCGGGATCTGAGGAGCCGCGATGATTCCCAGCCAAGAAGACCTGCGCAAGCTATCGGACAAAGCCGCCGCCCACGTCCTGAATATGGAGGGAACCCAGTCGGGCACGCGCACTGGCTGGTTGATGATCACGACGATCTTCATTGAGGCGTGGGATCTGTACTCGATTTCCTTTCTGCTGATTTTCGTCAGGGACGAGTTCAAACCCAGTGCGGCGTTGCTCGGCCTGACGTCGGCTTCGGTGCAGTTGGGTGCGCTCATCGGTACGCTCATCGGCGGTTGGGCGGCCGACCACTTCGGGCGGCGCAAGGTGTTCCTCACCACCATGGCATCGTTCGTCGTTCTGGCGACCTTGCAGGCCTTCGCGACGGGCATGTGGCAACTGGTGTTCATCCGTTTCCTGCTCGGCATCCCGCTGGGCAGCGACATTGCCACCGGCTACACCTACATCATGGAGTCGATGCCCAAGGGTAAACGTGAGGTCATGGGCAACCGTTGGCAGGGCATGTTCGGCCTCGGCGAGGTCGCTTGCATCATCGTCGTCACGATCATGTACCTGACCGGCATTGACCACAACCTGCTGTGGCGGATCGGTCTTGCCCTGGGCGCGGTTCCCGCGCTGATCCTGCTGCTCATGCGCCTCGATATCCCGGACACGGCACTTTCGCTGATTCAGGCGGGCAAGTTCAAGCAGGCGAAAAAGGTCGCCAAGCTGATGTTCAACGATCCCCTGGACATGTTGCCGGATGAGGATTACCGCATCCGGCGGCCACGCACCCGCGACTTCCTGGCCGACATCTGGAAGGATCCGATCCGCCAGCGGGCCAGCATCTTCGCCTGGATCTCTAATGCAATGCAGGGAATCGAGTTTTCCGCGTTCGGCTTCTACCTTCCGGTCATTTTGTTGCTGAGCGGCGTCTCTGGCATCGCCGGCACCAACTTCTTCACGGCTGCGATCTACATCATCGCCACCATCAGTGGATTCATCGGGCCGGCCATCACGCCCAAACTGGGGCATCGCGGGATCTCCCAATGGGGCTTTGGGGGGACCACCCTCTCGCTCCTGGCGGCGGCGTTATTCCTCCAGCTGGGCTGGAAGCCCCTGGTACCCGTGGCTGCCGCTTCCCTGATGTGGTTCCACTACTGGTCCGCTTCCAACGGGATGACCATCTGTTCGATGGTCGCGCCCTCCCGGTACAAGGCGACCGCCTCCGGATTCGGCTACGTGTTCGTCAAGCTGCCGAACTTTCTCACGATCTTTCTGTTCCCGGTAGCATTCGAGCACCTGGGAATTCCATTAGCCACCGCGTTGGTCTCGCTCTCCTCCTTCACCGGTTTCCTGGCCGCGCGATTCATCCTGCCCGAGGTCTACGGGTATATCGAGCACGAGAAGCAGGAAGCCGCGGTTGTCGCGTGACGGGTCGTGTTGGTTGTGGGCTGCAGACAACACGGTCGATGAAAATGCCGAATACATTGTTTCGCTTGCCGGCAGGTACATCGTAAAGTTCACTCGCAGCATTGACTCTCTTGGGACCAGCGTGGCACGCTTACTGCAAAGTGTTCTACAGTAGTGTTCAGGGACGGCCTACCAGGCAGACGGCCACCCGTTGCTTTACCGATGGCGCAGATGACGCGGACGATGCGCGGAGTGACGAGAGATTTCTTCGAGGACGGGACTTTGGCAGGAAGGGGCTCTTCTCCGCCGGATTTGCCCTCAATGGTTTTTATCCGCCAGGAGGCCGTCATCCGCGTCCTGAATGCCGTGGCTGTCGCCCAAGGGATTGCCGAGGTCGTCCGTGGGGATCAATTGCTGAGTGAACGCCGTGAAGTAAGCCGCCCATTGCGGTTCATCGAAGTCCACCAGGACGGCGCCATCCTGCCAGATGTCGTTGTGATCGTTATGATCGTCACGGCCGTCGTTGAAAAACGCGCTTGAAGTCGACCCCTGGTTCATGTGCACGTCATGTATGCCCAGACCGTCCGTGTACGTGCGGCCGAAGATGTACACGTCAGCGTGCCCGCTTTGCGCCTTCTGCAAAAGGCGTTTCAAGGTGGCAAGCGGCTCCGGCGACTCGCTGCCGTCCATGACATCGCTGTTGCGCCACGGGCCGGTGGCTTTGAGAATGTCGGAGCGTAAGAAATCTAACGCGGGTAACACGGATGTGCCGGTCAGATCGCTAAATCCCGCCCGCGCTTGCTTCAGCGTGACCAGAGCGGGGTGGTTGTAATCAAAGGCGAGCTTGTATTTCAGCAAATCATCGGCGTCGTTCGTACCCACATTGATGGCCGCATCCCAGATCCCGGTTCCACCATCCGACGGTGCGGAACAATCCGTGTGGAGATGATACTGAATTTCGTTTTTTTTCCGGCTCGATCTGAGAACCGGAACGGAGGTCACTTTGCACTTCAGAAAACCGTAGGTCAGAGCCATGAATGGATGGAGCTTTTTCCGTGGGTTGGTTGTATCAGAAGTGCCGGCGTCGCGACAGCAGGGAATCGCGATTGGAAGTAAATTGCACCCGTTTTCGACCCGGTTGAGCCATCTCCGGTCTTGGCGGGGGAGGGCAGCGGGCGGCGGCTGGCGCGTGGCGCGCGTGAACCGGTGAGCTTAGACCTAGTCATGGCTGTTCAACATGATCAGTTAAGGGTGCTCTACGAAGCGTTTAACGCCCGGCACATCGAATCGGCGTTAGCGGGTCTCCATCCGGACGTGGTTTGGGCAAACGGACTGGAAGGCGGCACCGTTAAAGGCCGGAGCGCCGTTCGCGATTACTGGACGCGCCAATGGCAGCAAATTGACCCGCGAGTGGAACCGCAACGCTTCGAAGGCGAGAACGATGAAGTCGTGGTCGAGGTTCGCCAAGTCGTGCGTGACCGGACCGGGCACCTGA
Source organism: Verrucomicrobiota bacterium (assembly GCA_019243005.1). Taxonomy (GTDB): domain Bacteria; phylum Verrucomicrobiota; class Verrucomicrobiia; order Chthoniobacterales; family JAFAMB01; genus JAFBAP01. The sequence goes on from JAFAUY010000021.1 coordinate 7,517, forward strand.
TTGCCGAGCGAACGGTTTATCATTACTTCCGGTTTGAGGGCGGGCTGGTCAAAGTTTTCGAAATCCGGTAAACCAGGGCGGAAACGCTGGAACCGCCGCGTCAGGCAGGCGCCTTGCGCCACGCGGGCCAAAGCCGGGGAGGGGCAGCATCGACCGTGCCGAGACGTACACTTACCAGTTTTTTACTAATTTTTCATAATTAGATTAGACAAAATCTTCGCATTGCATCAACCTGCGTCTGTGAACCCTGGTAAAATCGTTTGGATGGGCCTGAGCCTTTATGCGGGCATTTGCGCACTTTTCTCGCCGCTGATGCTCTGGTGGTTCGGCCACCGCAAACGGGTCCAGGTTGCCATGCTGCGTATCTCTCGGCGTCAGCGGTCGCTGGTGAGAAAGTAAGCCGCTTAAAAACCGGTGTAGGTTACGGCTCAGGGGAAGGGGACGTGGGTCTCCCGGAAAAAACGGTCATCGGGTGGCCCCCGTTGCGCGCCATCAGACCCCGCAGGGGACGTGGTCTTCAATGCGGGCAAAACCGGAGTAGACGTTGAAGCGCCCATTCCGGAGAAAGCCCACCAGCGTGAACCCGTAACGCCGTGCCAGGTCCACCGCCAGGCTGGACGGAGCGCCGACGGCGGCCATCGCCGGAATGCTTGCCATGATCGCTTTTTGAACCAGTTCAAATCCGGCCCGGCCGCTCACAAACAATAACGCACCGGAAAGATCGTACCGGCCCGTAATCAGGGCGTGACCAATGACCTTGTCCACCGCGTTGTGGCGCCCGATGTCTTCGCGAACCGTCCATACTTCGTGATCGGCACCCAGCAAGGCGGCCGCGTGCAACCCGCCCGTGGCGTGGAACGTGGATTGAGCTTCCTGAACCCGTTCGGGGATTTTCAACAAGCCAGCGGCACGCCAGCGCGGCCGTCCTTCCGGCAGGATCACGTCCCGGTTCAGCTTGACCGCTTCGAGCGACGCTTTGCCGCAGATGCCGCAGCTCGAGGCGGCAAAAAAGTGGCGTTCCAATTGCTTCAGCGCCACCGGTCGGTTTAGGTGCACGACAATCGAAGCGCCGCGTTCCGGGCTCGTTTCCACACCCATCACGGCCTCCGGGCTTGGGATTACTCCCTCCGTAAACAGAAATCCCACCGCCAACGCCGGATCGTGTCCCGGCGTGCGCATCGTCACCGAAACGGGTCTGGTTACCGCGACTCCGTTGCGCCGGAAGGCCACCCTGATCTCAAGGGGTTCTTCGACCGCCAGTTGGTCACGGTTAAACTCAGGCGCAGACCCTCCAGAGTGGTAGCGTTGCACGCCGTAATCCTGTATGGAACCTTCGGGCATAAGTGTTTACATTCGTTCGTGGCAACCATCCTCGGTGAAGTCGTCTACCTTTTCGTTTCTCCTGGCCACAACTTTTTCGGCCACCACGGAAAGTCCCCGGACCGGCACTCGGTGCATTCTCCGGCCAGCGTTGAGTGCGTCGCGCAAAGTGGCATCGTGGGAGACCGCTTTTTTGGTTATAAACCGGATTACAAAGGACAGATCACCCTGTTTGAGGCCGAAGTGTTTGATGATCTGTGTAAATGCCTTGGGGTACACGACCGCGGACCCGGTGTCCTGCGGCGCAACGTGATCACCCGCGGGGTGCGCCTGAACAACCTGGTCGGCTGCGAGTTCTGCGTAGATGGCGTCACGGTGCTCGGCCGGGAAGAATGCCGGCCGTGTTATTGGATGGACCGGGCGTTCGCACCCGGGACCGAGGCCTTCCTTAAAGGCCGTGGCGGCCTGCGTGCCGCGGTGGTCAGCACCGGCCGGATCAGGGTGGGAGGAGAAATAAGAATGCCACAAGTGCCACAAGCGGAAAAATGCCACAAATGAGAAGAGCCGCCGGGGCCACATTCCACGGTTACTGGTAGCCGCCGCGAAACGGCTTGTGAGATCTGTGGCATTCTCTGCCGCGCCGACCGCCGAATGGCGAGTCCTACCCCTTACGCGTTACCCGCTACCCGCAACCGAATTTGTGGCATTTTTCCGCTTGTGGCATTTGTGGCATTCTGTTCTGTGGACAACGCGTTGAATAAAACTTTGACGGTTAATGAGATCTTTCGGTCCATTCAGGGCGAAAGCACTTGGGCCGGCCTGCCCTGCACCTTCGTGCGCCTGACGTTCTGTGATCTGCGTTGCAGTTACTGCGATACGGCTTACGCGTTCTACCGCGGTGAGAAGACGTCGTTGGCCGCCATCCTGGAACGGGTGGAAAGGTTCGGCACCAGCCTGGTGGAGATCACCGGGGGCGAACCGTTGCTGCAGAAGAACGTGCATCCGTTGATGACCGAGCTCTGCGATCGGGGTTACCAGGTTTTGATCGAAACCAGCGGAGCGCACGACATATCCCGGATCGACCCGCGGGTGCATCGCATCATGGACCTCAAAACCCCGGGAAGCGGCGAAGTGCATCGTAACCACCTGGAGAACATTGGGTATCTGACCCTGCGGGACGAGGTGAAGTTTGTGATCGGCTCACACGAGGATTACCTCTGGTCCCGACAAATGCTCGAGGAGCATGGTTTGGCGGAACGCTGCCGGTGTGTGTTGTTTTCGCCCGTCTTTGGCCGGATCGAACCGCGGCAAATTGTTGAATGGTTGCTTCGAGACCGGCTGCCGGTGCGTTTCCAGTTGCAGCTGCACAAGTTCATCTGGGCCCCGGATACGAAAGGAGTATGAGAGCACAGCTTACGAAAGTGTTTTATTTCGAATCCGCCCAGACCCTTCCGAAAGTTCCCGCCGGGCACAAATGCGGCCGGATACACGGCCACAGCTTTAAGGTCGAAGTGAGCATTGAAGGCGAGGTAGACCCTGCAACCGGCTGGGTTTACGATCATGCCGTCATTTCCGATGCGATGAAGCCCCTGGTTGAAAGACTCGATCACGCCTGTCTCAACGACGTTCCCGGCCTGGAGAATCCCACCATCGAACTGATGGCAGCCTGGTTCTGGGATAAGCTGGCCGGGCTGTGCCCGGGCTTGTGCGAGATCGTCATTCACGAAACGCCCACGGCACGGTGCGTGTACCGGGGACGGTGAGTGCAGATTTTCGCTTTGCGGCTGCGCGCCGGCCTGCTAATAACGGCGCGGATGCTTGCACGGACGATCCTTCTCGCTCTCGCCATTGGTGGCGCGGTCGCGGCCGCACGAGCTGACTACTTTAATTTCGACCCGACCGCGACCGGGCACGTCACGTACCCGAGTTGGGTTCCTACCCGGCCGGTCGCCACCCCCAGAGAGCACGCCGAGCTCGCATTTCCCATCCAACCGGTGTCGAACGATTACGACCTGGTCCTCACGGTGGTCTTCCAGGAAGAGCTCGGCGCATTTCTCAGCGTGTATTGGCAGGACGGGGACGGTAACCGCCAGTTGCTGTGTCCGAACCTGTTTGAGAACATCAGCCTGGTTAACCAGCGAACCCTCCTGATCAGCCGGGCGATCATGGGCGGTCCCGGCAATGTGATCCTCCAATCCAGCCAGCGCGTGCTGAATGTGATCCGGGTCCGCCTGGAGTGGGCGCGTCCGGGGGTGGTGCGCCTGGTGGACAGCGTTCCCAACGGCGCGCTGATTGCCACGGGCGGCAAATTCTACGCGGCCGAAGAAGTGGACGGCACCCCGCTTACCCCCGTGGCCGACGACTGGCAAGGCACCACTTTGATGACGTCGGTCACCGATCAGGCCGAGCGGGTTGAACAAGGGGTGGTTTTCCCCGTCGTGATTGACGCCAAGGTCAGGCGCGCGCGCGTCGAGGTGCTGGTCAACGGCTTGCCTTTGGACGGTATCTTCCGGCTCTGGGTGAATCGCCAGCTGGCCGGCACCTTGTCGGTGGACGTACCTGACCTGAACGACCCCGGTTATTCGCCGGACGGCACGTTTATCGGCTGGCGAAAAGCCGTCTTGCTGCTGGCGCCGAGCCTGCTCGTCGTGGGCGAGAATACGTTTCAGTTTGAAGGGCCGGCCAATCAGTCGCTCGCCATCCGGGATTTCCTGCTCCAGCTGACCTATACCGCCAATTGACTTGTACCCGTCCTCATTTCCAGCTACTCTGCGGGCGGTTGTATGAGAACTCGTTGCTCCTCGTGCCGGGCGCATCGGCTCGGTCTCTCCCGCCGGTCCGCAGGTTACACCTTAATGGAAATCATGCTCGTCGTGGCGATTATCGCGGTGATCGCCGGCGGCGTCATCATCAAGATGTCGGGCGCGCTCGACGTCGCGAAAATCCAGCGGACAGAACAAGACATCGCCAACATTTACAGTGCGTTGAAACTGTACGAGGCCCGCAACAATCAAATGCCGGATCAGGGACAGGGGTTGGAGGCATTGGTTAATCCGCCCAGCACCGGCACGGCGCCGCCCAACTGGGTCCGGTTGATGGATAGCTTGCCCGTGGACCCCTGGGGTACACCGTATCAATACCGCAACCCGGGTAAGCGAGATCCGTCGGGCGTAGACGTCTTTTCGTTCGGGCCGGACCGTAAAGAAAGCAGCGACGATATTTATCGCCGCGTCCAGTAAGGCGCTGTGCGATGCCGTTTGCCCGTCGTCTGATAACCGCGGTAAGGCGCCCGCAGCCCTCCGGATTCACCCTGCTCGAGGTCTGCGTCGTGCTTTTCATCGTCGCGGTGATTTTTGTGGTCGCCGCCGTGCCGGCCACCCACCTGTTTAACGAGGAAAAACTCCTTGCCCCCGTTCGCGCACTCCAGGGTTACGCTAAAGCTGCGCGGTTGCGTGCAATGACCGGCCACCAGACCTGCGTGATCTTGTTTGGTGACGACGGTTATGAACTGGCGGTGAGCGATCCGGTCACGGCTCACGCCACGGTCGTGCGAGGTTATCGGTTGCCGCCCGGCATTGAACTGCTCTGTCAGGCACCGGCCGATAAAGAATACCGTCGCGTTGCCGACGTGCACTGGTACTTCGCTCCAAACGGCCTGTGTGAACCGATGAAATTCCTGCTTCAGCAAGGCAAAAGCTGGGTCCGCTTTCGGGTTGACCCACTGACTGCCCGCGTTCAGGATCAGGAAAGCTTCATCGATTAACGACAGGATTTCTGCCATCCTCACTGTGAAACCTGCCGTGATGCCGGACCGACGCGTTCATTCTCATCCGCACGACCGCCAGCCCCACCGTGCCAGGCCACGGCTCCCCGCCGGCCCGGGACGGCGTTCAAGGCGCGGTGACGCCGGCTTTGTCCTTTGGGAAATGATGCTGGCGCTGATGATTTTCTGCGTGGTCGCCGTCTCCCTCACCACGGCCCTGCGTCAGGCGATCGACACCGTTATTCTGTTGCGTGACGACGCCCAGACGCGCCATGACTTTGAAAACTTGTTGAACGAGGCGGCCGTGACCAGGCTGCAGCCCGGCAAAGAGGATCTCATGGTCGGTGACGGTCGCATCCGTTACGAACGTGAGGTGGTCCGGTTGCAGCCAAAAACCGTCCGTGGCGAGCTGGTGCCGAACCTTTATGAGGTGACGATCCTCGCTCGCTGGCAGGCCGGCGGCCAAACGCGCACCAGCCAGGTCCAGTCGGTCATTTACCAACCCTCGTCGGGATGATCCCCATGCCAGCCATCCAAGCAACGCGCCGATCGGGATCGGGTCTGCAAGGCGGCTACCTGTTGCTCGAAGTGCTGCTCGCGCTTGCCATCCTGACCATGATCACCGCCCTGGTGTTCCGGATCATCCAAACCACCGTGCGCACCACGCGCGAGGTGACCTACCTCGAGTCGTTGCAGGAACGGGTCGATGGGATCAGCGAATTGTTGCGGCAAAACTTTACCAACCTCCCCTCGGTAGCGCAGTTTCAGACAAAAACGCTTGACGGGAACGGGTCCACGCAAGGGGTTACGGAACTGATCTTCCGGCACGCCGCTTTCCAGTTTACGATCACGCCGGGGACCCCGGAATTCGGCACGGTCGCGCTCTGTTCGCGGCCGCAGGTCGACGGCCGTTTGTACCTGGCCTTTTACCAGGAGCCGGAGGATGCTCGCGAACACCTGATTCAGGCCAATCAGGAAGCCAAGATCTCCTGGACTCCCCTGCTTGGTGACCTCGACCAGGTTTCCTGGAGGTTTTTTGACCCACAAAACCATAGCTGGCGTTCGGATTGGACGACAAACAGCACCCGGCCCGCGCTCGTGGAGTTGACGTTCCGGATCGCCGGACAAAGCCAGGCGCACCGGTCGGTCTTCAACCTGCCGGGGACGTCGGTAGCCCAATGAAGCCTCGATCCTTACGCCGGTTCTCAGCGGGATATCGCCAGCGGGCTTTTTCCGGCGGTTCCGTATGGGTCGTCGCCCGATCCTGCCGCCGGGGCCATCAACGCGGTTCGGCGTTGCTATTAGTCCTTTTCACCATCCTCCTGATCTCAAGCCTCATTATCTCGGCCGTGGAATTCGTACGGCACGACGTCGACGAATATGCCGTCCTGAACCGGCGTTTTCAGTCGCGTGTCCTGGCACGGAGCGGGGTGGCGCTGGCCATGCCGCCGCAGGTGCGCAACGAAGATCGGGAGCTGCTGGAACAAACCAGAAAGGATGGCGGCAAATTTCGCGTCATCATTGCCAGCGAGTCGGCCCACCTGAACATCAATTTTGTCCTGGAAACCAACCGGGATTACCTGCTGCAGGCGCTGTTTCGAAAATGGGGTTTAACCTCGCGCGAAATCGACCCGGCCATCGCCGGCCTGCACCATTTCATCGAGGACGTGAATGCGGCCGATGCCAGCGAGCTTCAGGCCTCCATGACATCAACCTCCACTTCCGCCGCAAACGCCACGCCGGCACAGAGTCCGGCGCAAACCACCTCCGGTAACCCGGCAACCTCCGCGCAGCAGTTTCGCCCGTTTCTGGCCGTCGAGGAAATGAGCCTGGTGCCCGAGTTCGCCCCGGTGATGAAACGCCAGCCGGATTGGGCGCAATCGTTCACCGTGTACGGGGACGGCAAAATCGACGTAAACACGGCTGATCAGGACATCATCGAGCTTGTCACCGGCGTAACGCCCACTCAGGCGGACCAGTTCGTCCGGTACCGCTGGGGTCGCGATGGAATCCCCTTTACCGCCGATGATCAGATTTATCGCAGCCTTGAGGACGTCCGGGTACATCTGGGCATGTCACCGCAGCAGTTCCAGGCGGTGCAGGACATGCTGTCGCTGAACAGCGAGGTGGACCGGATCGAAAGCAGTGGTATAATCGCGGATTTTACAACGAATATCACCGCTATCGTAAACCGAAACGTCGTGCCGGCTCAAATCCTGTTATGGCAAGAAAGGTAGATCACCATCAGACCTTTCTCGTTCGCGCCGGGGCCCGGGGGGACGATGAGTGGGAGCTCTGGACGGTGTCGGACGGCAGAGTGCCGCAGCTGATTCAGCGGCTGAAAACTCCGCGGGAATCACCCGGCCCGACGGTGGTGGCCCTTCCTGCGCAACAGGTACTGAGTTTGCCTTGCTGGGTGTCGACCGATGATCGCGAACTTGCGGCGGAGGTGTTGCGATTACGGTTGGAGCAATCGGGCTTCGTACAACGGACCGCGGCCGGTGTGCCCATGGATTTCCGCCTCCTCGCCGTGCGGGAAGGCCGCTGCCTGGCCGTCGCCACGGTTCTGCAGCCGGAGTTGCCCGCCCACCTTGCCTTTGAAAAAGCGGTTCGTTTCGAACCCTCGGCCTTCACCCTGCCCCTTTTGCAGGACCGGCTCACGCTTTGGCGCGAAGCCGGCCGCCTCACGTTTGCGATCACGCGGGGAGCCGACCCGGTATACCTGCAAACGGCGAGCAGCACGGAGCTGAACGCGACGTTTCTCCAGGAACTTAACTGCGTATTGCTGCAATTGGAAGGGCAAGGGCTGATCAACCCGCTGCTCGGTGCGGTGCTTTGGGGCGATTTTACCGACGACGAGGCCCAGGTTTTGCGGAAGCGCTTCGGGTTTCGGGTGATGACCGAGCCTCTGCCGGCGCCCCGATTGGCTCAGCCGCGTTCGCGTCTTTTGCCGGCCCAAGTCGAGGCGTTACACGCTCGCAAACGGCGGCAGGACCGGGTGCGTCGCCTGCTGGCCGGGGCGCTGATGTTTTACCTGGCGCTGATTGCCTTCCTCATCGGGTACATCTGGTGGGAACGGATTCAGGTCGGCCGCCTGCAAGCGTCACTCGCGGCCAGTGCGCCGACGGTTCGGGCGATTGAGGGTACGGCGGATCGTTGGCGTAACCTGCAGTGGGCGGTGGATCCGCAGGTTTACCCGCTCGAACTGCTCAACCAGATTGCCAGTCTCCTGCCTCCGCAGGGCATGCATCTGATCTCTTTCGAGTTGCACAAAGGCAAAGTGACGGTGCGCGGCGAAGCCAGTACGGCTCCGGCAGCCTTCAAATTCGCCGAAGACATCAAGAGCAAGCCCGAGCTGCAGATGTTTACGTGGCAAATGCCGAGTCCAAGTCTGCGTCCGGACGGGCGTGCGGATTTTACCATTGAGGGAGAGCCAAAATTTGCGAAAGCTAACTAAATCCGAGCGCCGGCTGAGCCTTATCTTGGGCCTGTCTGTATTTGTGATGCTGAATTTTTACGGCATCAGCTATCTGCTGGATGAGCACGCCAGCCTGGCGCAAAAAATTTCCGAGCTGCAGGGCCAGCAACGATCCAATGAGCTCTGGCTGCGTGAGCGCGGGCTTTGGCTGGCCCGCAAGCAGTGGCTTGATGCCAAACAGCCTCACGTCCCGACTGGCGCGGCCGCGCAGTCGGAGTTGCTTGAGTCGCTGACCAAAGCGGCCAAAGATCATGCGCTGACTATCGAGGAACAAAGTTTTGGCGAAACGAAGAACACGGCGGACTACCGCTCGGTGGCGGTGAAGCTGAAGCTGAGTGGAAAACTTGAGGACGTCGTGAAGTGGCTGGTTGCGGTCCAGCAGCCGGAGCAGTTCCAGGCCGTGACGAATTTTGCTTTGAAAAGCACGGATGCGCCCCCTAACGTCAACCTCGAGCTGGAGGTCGCCCGCTGGTATGCCCCGAACGTGTAAGTCTCAGCCTGGCCGTAAAGTCCGGCCGCAGCCGCGGCCGCTGGAGCGTCGCACGGGCGTACGTGCCGGCTGGGCGCTCGCCCTGGTGGCCATGATTGCCCCGGCGTTTGTGCCCGGGGCGCTCGCCAATGATCAGGTGCCGGCCGGTTTTCCGGCCAATCGTTATGCCCGCCTCTGGGAGCGCAACCCGTTTACCCTGGTTACTCCGGCCGCGCCGCAGGCCGGACCGTCCGTTTTTGACAAGCTGGCGCTGGTTAGCTGGTTTCGTGCCGGGCAGAAAGCGCTCGTCTTCGTTCAGAATACGGAGACCAACGAAGTGCAAAAGATCACGACGAATCCCAACGCCCAGGGGTTGCGTCTGGTGGAGATACGCCCCAATCCCAATCCTCAGGCGGTGGAGGCCGTGATTGCGGACAGCACCCAACAAGGAGCTGTCCGGTTCCGGTTGGACGTTCAACCTGCCGGAGGCACCCCTGGGGTGCCGGCTGCACCACCCGGAGCAGCCGCGCAAGGTTTAGCGCCCGGCGTGCCGGGCCAGGGGGTGACCGGTGGGCCGCCGCAGCCCGGGATTCCGCCGCAGCCCGGGGCCGGCCGTAATTTCCCGCCGTATAACGCCGGCGCGGTGGCGAACCAGGCTCTCAACGGGGGGCCTCCGGGCCAGGCCGTCGGGAATCCCGGCAATTATCCGCGCGTTCCGGCCGCGAACGATTACCGGCGCCGGCGCGTGCTGGCCACCCCGGCTTACAGCCCGCCTCAGGTCGCTCCCAATAACGCCCAGCCGCAATGACCGAAACCCATCGGATCGAACTACCCCTACTTACGCATGCTCCTCCCACGCCTGTTACTCCTGTCATCCTTCGCTGCCGCCGGACTCGGCTTTGCTCAGCAGCCAACTTCTCCTCTGCCCGGGCCACGGGACCCGGCGGGCGACGAAGCAACGGCGAATGAGCCGAAGACTTCCTATCAAGCCGTCAACGCCAGCATCGATTCCGTCTTGCAGCAATACGAAATGCTGACGGGTAAGATTTTGATCCGGGACAGCAACCTGACGGCGAATGCCCTGCCGCTAACCATTTCGGTGCCTACGCCGGTGCCGCGCACCGAACTGGCGCGGCTGATCGAAGCTTCATTGCTGTTGAACAATTATGCCCTCATCCCGGCTTCCGAGCCCAACACGATGAAGGTCATCAACGTTAACACCGGAAAAAACCCGCGGAGCGAAGGCGTTCACCTTTACGCCGGGCCAGAAGGACTTCCGGAGGCTGACCAGGTGATCAGTTACTACATGCCGTTCCGGTACGTGACCGCCAACGAGGCGCTCACCGTTTTTCAAACGCACATCCTGCCCCGGGCCTACACGGCGTTTGTACCGGTCAACAGTTCCCAGGCGTTACTCATTACCGAAAGCACCAGCGTGATCCGGCAGCTGATCACGCTCCAGCAGCTCATCGACGTGCCTCCGACCAGGGTCGTAACGGAGTTCGTTCACCTGGTCCGAGCCGATGCGGAACGCGTGGCCGAGACCCTGAACAAGCTGCTGGGCGCCGAGGGCGCCAGCCGGCCCGCCAGCGCCGGCCCGGGTCCGCAGCAGGCGGCGGCGGTGGCGCCGATTACCACCCCGGAAGGCGGGTTGCTGGGTTCGAATGCCCAATTGATCCCCGATACCCGCACCAATCGCATTCTGATCGTATGCCGGCCGCACAGTCTGGCCTACCTGCGCCAGCTGGTCGTTGAATTCGACCAGGCAGCGGTCTCGTTTCGCCCGCTCGAGTACCGGCTGCGTTACGTCTCGGCGGGTGAGGTCCTGCCCGTGCTCGCCGATCTGCTGACCGAAGAGCAAGGTAGAAACGCCCAGGGCGTAACGCCGAGCCAGCAACTTCAGCAGAATCAGCCGCAAGGTGGCCAAAATCGCGGGGCCAATCTGTTCGGGGGCACGAGCAGCAGCAGTAGTAGTTACGCGGGCGGCTACAATCCGACCGGCGGTTCGGCCGGTTCGGTCGGGGCGGGCCAGGATCTCCTGCAGGAGCCCAACGAGCAACTCGGCCCGCAGGCAGTCATTGTAGGCAAGACGCGCATCATTTCCGATTCCAAGGACAACAAAATCCTCGTGATCGGTCCCCCGGAAAGCCTGTCGAAAGTGGAGGCGATTCTGACAAGGTTGGATCGCCGGCCCCAGCAGGTGTACCTCGCCACGGTGATTGGCCAGGTGCAGTTGACCAAAGACTTTGAGTTCGGCGTGGATTTTGCGCAACTTTACCGGCATCTCCACGGGAACGGCACGGGCGTGGCTTCCTCAAACGTTAACACCAGCGCGGTCTCCAATGGGAACACCCTGGTTGAACCTTCCCAGCTTTCCAACGTAGGCAGTCTGGTGACGAACGCCGTGGGCGGGGCCGCTTCCGGCCTGGCCATTTACGGCAAGATTTCCGACGCGGTCGCCGTGCTGATCAAAGCGCTCGATAACCGGGGCAATTTCAAAGTGCTCGCACGGCCGGCCATTTACACCGCGAACAATAAACGCGCCGTGATCTCGAGCGGGCAACGGGTCCCCGTACCCGAGTCGACTCTTTCGAACGTCGCCACCAATACGGTGACGAGCGTGAACCAGACCGCCGCGGTCACGGCCACGATCACGTATGAGGATGTCGAGCTCCGGCTGGAAGTGATTCCGCTGATCAACTCCAACGGGGAAGTCACGATGAAGATCGCCCAGATCAACGATTCGTTAGGCAACAACGTGAATATCTCGGGAAACAGCGTGCCGGAAGTGAACAGCCAGCGCTTAACCACGACGGTGACCGTTCCGAGCGGGGCCACCGTGGTGCTGGGCGGTTTGATCCAGGAAACCGTCCAGAAAACCGACAACGGCATTCCGTACCTGGACCGCGTTCCGTACCTGGGCAACCTGTTCAAGACCCACGGGGAACACAAGACCCGCGCTGAGCTCCTGGTGTTCATCCAGCCGACGGTGGTGAACAATGACGTCGAAACCTTGCGCGCGAGCATGAAAGAGGAGCGTCGCACCCACATGGGCCGGGATACTTACGACCTGGCGCACCCGAGCGATTACGCCGACAGCCCCATCGAGGAGCCTACGCCGAGACGTAGCCGGAGTGGTAAGTAGGGAGAAAGACTTTATCCGCGCCTGTGTGCGACTGGAACCCGGATCTTTACCTGCGTTTCGAAGCTTACCGCACCCGTCCGGCGGCTGACCTTCTAAGCCGGGTGAACCTTGAGAAAGTGTATCGAGTCGTGGATCTGGGTTGCGGGCCCGGCAACAGCACGGCCCTGCTCGCCGAACGTTGGCCGGCGGCCGCTATCACCGGCGTTGACCGTTCGGCCGCGATGATTCAGCGCGCTCGGGAGACTTACCCGAAACTCAACTGGATTCAGGCGGACTTAGCCGGCTGGCGCCCGCCGGACGGCCAGGACCTCATTTTCGCAAATGCTTCGCTCCAATGGGTGCCGGATCACGCCAACGTTCTGGAGGGTTTCTGCAGCTGCCTTCGACCCGGCGGCATGCTTGCCTTTCAGGTACCTTCGATCCACCGGCAACCGGCGGCGGCGGTCTACCGGCGGTTAATCGCCACCCCGCCGTGGTGCGCATTGCCCCGGCCCGGTGAACGGCTAACGGTCGAGCCCCCCTCCTTTTATCACGAGGTTCTCACAACTTACTGCCGGCGCGTTGAGAGCTGGGAAACAATTTACCACCACCTGCTCGAGAACCATGAGGAAATGGTGCTCTGGTACCGGAGCACCGGCCTTCGACCGTTCCTGGACGGGTTGCCCGATGACGCCGCGCGCTCGGCGTTTCTCAGCGAATTGGCCGGCCGGTACCGTGCGCAGTTCCCGACCCTGGCCGACGGGCGGGTCCTGTTTCCGTTTCGCCGGATGTTTGCGCTCGCCACGCGTTGAGGCGGGGAAATGCCACAAATGCCACGAGCGGAAAAATGCCACAAATTCAGTGCCCGGTAGCGGGTAACGCGTAACGGGTGGGTTCAGAGCCGCCGCGCGGAATGCCACAAACGAAAAAGTCTAATCGGTGTAATCTGCGAAATCGGTGGATGTTTTTCTTTTCTGCGTGGTCTGCGTGTTCTGCGGATCCCCCGCGCGCGGTGTTTTTCCCCGGCACCCTCTGAGGGTGTGCGGCGGATAATCGTCCGTGGGGTTCTTCCACGGCACCGTGTAAGCGCGCGGCGGATAATCGTCTTCTCTGTGGATTTGCCGTGGTCGCCGTGGTTCGCCGTGTTCCGCCGTGTGAACTCCTACGTCGTGCACACCGTGTGACGCAGTTTGTGCCAGAACCGTTTTGACAATGGGCCGGGTCGGTGATCAAACTGGGCGGCATTGCATCGCCAATTCCTTGCCTATTTACCTATCCCCCTTAGCAGAGGTGATTAA
>JAFAUY010000333.1 GCA_019243005.1 Verrucomicrobiota bacterium
ATTCCGGCTTCAGCGGCTTGACGCCTAATTATCACTCACGCAGGACTAAATAGCAAATGATAAATCGAGAAAAAGCGATATGAGGCACACTTTTTTGCGCCGGTTTCGTCCGTTTTCATCACGATGAGTGACCCCGGAGAGAGGCTCAGGCGAGATTTTTTACGTTCAGATCGGGTCCCGCACAAACGGCCGCAAGACGTCTCCCAGAGCGGAAAGGAGCGATTTCAGGGCACAGGGTTCCCGGCCTCCTTTGAAGGGGCCACGGCGCGCGGTCGGCGCCGGCCCCCGGGCCTGGCCGGCCCGTGATATCGCGTGCGATCGATCCGTCAGCGCAAACGGCAAGAAGGGTTGTCACCTGCTCAATTATCATATCAATTGCTAAGGTAAACGTGCTGCTCAGGTAGAGCCGCAGGTGCCGTCAAAATGAAATTCACCAAGGGCCGAACCGCATCGTCCGGGCCGAAGTCACTTTTCTCAGGGCATCAGAGCTTCACGAAATTGTCTTAAAGCTTGGTTAGCGGGCAATGCCCGGAGCTAAGGAATATTTTTAGGTGGCAGCGCCGTATAAAGCGGGACTGTAAGATGCCCCGAAATCAGAAAAAAACCAGTTTTTTGTGGCTAAAAGGTGGTTTTTCGGCTAAAAAAACCGGTTTTTTTGTCTTTGGCCCGCACTTGACGTTCCCGCGGTACCGACGGCTCAAAACAGCCAGCTCAATCCGCCGAAGAAACCGCGTCTGGCGCCGTATTGAGGTGCGAACACCCCGATCCCTGAGCCCGTACGGAGCTGGTAGCCCTGGTCGAACAGGTTGACCACGTCGAACCGCAGGCGGATTTTGCCGTACTTCGGAAGGTCAAACACCCGGGTCAGCCCCACGTTGAAGATGTAATGGGCGGGCACTTCGTAGATGTTGGCAAAGCCGCTGCGAAGGCCGTCGCCGTAGAGCATGTCGGCGTACGCGGTCGTGCCCTTGTAGGTATACGAAACACCGGCCGAAGCCGTGTAGCGTTGGTCGTGGTCCAGGAAAACCCAGTGGTTACGAATGTACGCCAACTCGTCCGGATCGAACAAAAACTGGCCCGAGACGACCTCCTTTCCAGTGCCGCGTTCGAAGGAGAAGTTGCCGTAGGCGTTGAAGCCGTTTTGGGTGTAATTGGCCGTCACGTCCACGCCGTACTGATTTCCCTGGCCGTAGTTGAACGGCGAAAAGATGAGGGCGGCACCGAACTGGCCCTCATCCAGAAGGTCACGGGCTTCCTTGTAGTAGCCATCCACGCCCATGGAGAAAGCGCGCGTGAACTGCTCCGTCATGCCGGCGTCGAAGTAATGGGCCCGCTCGGGCTTCACGGGCGAGCTTTCCGTGACGGCAGACTGGTTGGTGGTGCCCACGAATTTGTTCAGGTCCCGGCTCTGAACCAACTCGAGGGGAGGCGGCGTAAAGTACCGTGAGTAACCCGCATGCAGGGTGGTGCTCCTGGTGGGCTGAAAGACGATGTTCACCCTTGGGCTGAGCTGGCTTGAATGCGCGTACTCGTCCACGATGTCAAAGCGCGCCCCGAAATTGATCGTCAGCGGTTCAAAGACCTTCCATTCATCCTGCAAATAGAACCCGTAATAAAACCCGCTCTTGCTGCTGTCGTCGGTGATGGAAATCGGAACGTCGGAAATCTGATTGCCGGCCGCATTCGCCGGGAAGACCAGGTCCGTGGTATCGGCGCTCGCTGATTCGGCGGTGACCAGAAATCCGCCGCGTAGGACGTTCGCATCGTTGATCGCCCAGCTGGCGTCAAATTGCACCCCGTTGGAAAAGATGCTCCGGTCCACCCGGCTGGCGACCCCGTTAAAGATCAGGTCCCCCTGGTTGTCGGGGGTAAACAAGGTTTCGCTATAGCGCGTGAATGCCGCGAGCTGGAAGCTCACGGTGTCGAACGATTTCTGATAAGCCAGAATGGCGTAGTGGTTCTGTTCGTGCTGGTTCTCGGCCACGTTTCTGGAGTCAAACTTGCTCGGGTCCGCGTTGGCCAGGCTGAATGCGGGCGGTTGGCCGGGGTTGGCCGGAATCTGGAAGTCAGAATACGTGCCACTCAGCAGCAAAGAAACCCGGCTCGAGTCATCGATGATGTACGAAAAGTCGGCAAAGCCTTTGTATTGATGGGTGTCATCGTGGATGGCGTGATGGCTGCTGGTCGTATTTTCGATGCCCAG
>JAFAUY010000356.1 GCA_019243005.1 Verrucomicrobiota bacterium
GTCCGCACGCTCAGCGGCGTCCACTTCCCGCAAGGCAAACACCTTCCGAACCCGAGGGGTTTTCACCCCAGAATTTAACACACAAACTTGCCGGATGGATCACTTAGAATTGCTCGAAACTCCGGACTGATCGCGCCGAAAGGAACGGCGATGAAGAGAACATCAGGCAATGGACGATACCTACTCCCCAGCGCTTCATTGAGCAATCACCCGAACGGGTTACCTCAGAGATGTTCTCTGATTGCAGAGCGGGAGATTCCGAGGGGACAGACGTTCATAAGGGACCTGCCGGATGGGGGTCCGTTGGGTCGCAACCCGCGGTTTTTCCACTTCCGATCGCGGGCTTCTGGTTCCGGCCCGGGAGGGCCTGGAGCCATTGATGAGCTGCTTCCGAGGAGCCGTTCTGGCGGGCCCATTCTCGGCGATGTGCCGGGACATCCGCTAAAGCCCGCCTTTTCGTAAGCCGCGCGGGCAAGGGGCCGATCGCTCCGCAGTCGAGACGGCTTCGCTCTCCAACCCTCCAGGTCCTCGACGCCATGCATCACGGGCTTGCTCGCCGGCGGACTTGCCGAATCACCACGACCGGGCAGGGCGCATGGCGCACGACCTGCTCGGCCGTGCTCCCCAGCAAAAAGCGCCCTAGAACCGGAGCCGCCTTCGCGCCAACAACGACCAAGTCCGGCCCAATCGCCTCGGCCTCCTTCAGAATCTCCTCGTAGGGAATGCCGATCCGCACGCTCGTTGTGCACGCGATGTCGGACTGCCGAAAAGGTTCCGCAAGGGATTCCAGCCGCAGGCGGGCTCGCTGCTGATAGGCGTCCAGCCGGGCTTGGATCTCTTCGAGCGAGGCAAACACGGTCGGGTTGAGTTCGGAGCGGGAAATCTCGACGACGTGCAAGAGCACGACGCTGCTCGCGGCAAGCTCGGCCAAGTTGAGCGTTTGCTCAAGCGTCGGGGAAGAGGCCATAAAGGAAGTGGCGACGAGGAATCTCTGGCGCTTCGCCGTCGTGCGTTTCCGGTTTTGGGAGAGGGGTTCCGGGTGAGGCATGGCGGGGGTCTCCTGGCTACAGAAGCTTGGGGCTCATGTCGACCCCTTACCATGCTTGGGCGTTCGGAAGCAATGCCGCTACTTTGGGGTAGAAAGTGGCCGCCTCGGCTCAGGGGAGGCACTAAGGAGACCTGGATTTCGCCTCGACACTCTGCTTTTGGCTGACAAGGCGGTTCGCTGAACGTGTCGGGGATGCGCAGTAAGACAATGGTGGAGGTACTGGCCAATCACCTCCTCTAGGGCTTAGGCCAAGCAATGGCGGGCTCGGCGCCGACGTGCCCAAGGAGGCCTTCATCCACTACAAAATCCGCAAGGTCTTGCGCCGTATACAATTGTAATATTAAGGGCCGCGACCCTGGACACCCGGACCGAGCCGCTATTTGCCATAAGCTGGGGCGACCGTATCGTCCGGCATTAAGGCCTCGTTTACCGCTTCGGTATGCTGGCGGTCGAGGGTCCCGTCGGCTTTGAAAGAAACCTTCAGGACCCACCCGTAGACCCCGTCGGGCCAACGCCTTGGCCAATGGGAGCTTTCAGGGAGATCGGATCCACCAACCCCCAACGCTTTGGTCAATTCGAGGATTTCGCCGTGGTGCCAGCAGACCAGGACGTTGGCGTGGTCGAATTGTCGCCCGGGGTTCAACCGAAGGTAATTCGCCAGCCGCTCGTAATGCTGATTCTTAAATCGAGCGTCAATGGGCTTATGGATTGCCTCCGCAAGCGGCTCAAGGGTCAAAACGCAACGGTTGCTTTGGTCCGATTCTTTGGCCGCAAACAGGTAATCCCACCGGATCGGCTGCCCGGCATCGTTGGTGACGCGCTGAAAATAGCTGACGTAGGCCTCGGCGCGAGCTCGACCTTCATCTGAAAGCGCCGAGCCGCTGTCGGGTTTCTCGGCGTGGCGCACCAGAAACAGGGTGAGGTTGGCCGGCATGACGGCCTGGGTTGGATACTTGACTTGGCGGAGCATGGCCGAGCCCGCGGATTGGCCGGGTAAGGCTCGTGGGCTGAGGAGTAGGGCGATGAGGATCAGAGCGGTTTTCACGTCTGAACGTTGCAGACGCCACTCTCCGGCAAAAGGCCTGATTCCGCGCCTCTGGCCCTGCCTTCAGGGTACGGCCCGTTGTCACTCCGAGCGGAGCATTCGACGGTCCCCGCCGGAGCCTACCAAAGCTTTTTCTGCTCCCTATCCGGCATTTGGCGTTGGCGCGGTGGTACCCTGGCCTGCAGGCAACGCCCGAACGGAATGCCAGACCACCCTCGATTCTGTCTGGTCTGCCTGCGCGGCCTGGAGGGCTGGGGCGCCCCCGATGCGGTCGGAATGCCGCGGCACCCTCGACTTTGAGGACCGGTGCGTGGTCGCCAACGCGCTGGCAATCCTTCTTTCTTGTCGATGCGGGCGCGAATATATGATAGGGGTAAATTCCGCAATCGCGCTGGCGGCTTTTTCCTGGCCTCCAGTGCGGGTTAGAGAAACCAGGCATCTATGAGGATAATTCACTTTTATCGCCGCCAGCTCCTAAACGGAATTGTGCTTTTAGCGCTTGGATCGGCGTTATTTTCCGGTTCGCTCCTCGCTGAGGAGGTGCTGAAAATCGGCGTTCTCGGAGTGATGAGTGGACCCGCTGCGTCGTGGGGTCTCGTCAACAAATATTGTGCCCAAACCTCAGCTCAACTATACAACGAACAGGGCGGGTTTGAAATCGGCGGCAAGAAATACAAGATCGACATCGTCGCAATCGACGACAGAAATGATCCTAAGCTAGCCGTCTCTGGCTGCGAACGTCTGACCAAGCAGGAAGGTATCCATTACATCATCGGGCCGAATGTCGACACGACGGCCACGAGCGTCCAGCCGGTTGCCGAAGCTTCGGGCGCCATCTATTTCCCTTATGCTTTCCAGAAGTCCCTCTATTCGCCCCCGCATGGCAACGCAGTTCTGGGGATGATCGCGTCTTACCAAGCCGGGCCGATTATCTATAAATACCTGATGGATAAGAGGGGCGTAAAATCAGTGAGCTTTATTGCCCGCAACGAGTCGGACCCACTCGACCAGCGGGACCAGGGCGTCCAGGCTGCCAAGAAACTCGGTCTGGAAATCAAATCCTCCAACGACACCTATGAGCCGGGCACAACCGACTTCTTTCCGGTGATGTCGCGCGTCGTGAGTAACGGTGCCGACCTCATCGTCCTTTCCGGTGTCGCACCGGCGGATGCACCACTTTTGATTAAAAGCGCCCGTGAGCTCGGTTTTAAGGGGATCCTCTCGACGGAAACCGCCCAGGATATCAAAATCCTGAACGAAGTCGCAGGGCCGGCCGCCGAAGGCTTCATCTCCGTCGGTGGCGCCAGCACACCCGAGATCCGTAGTCCGGAGATGGAAAATTTTGTAGAGCGCTACAGGAAAATCGCCGGGGAATGGAATGACGAGGCCGGGACAAAGGTCTACGCTCTGGAGATGATCCTGCAAACCCTCAGAAAGGCGGGGCCCGAGGCGATCAACAACGTCGAGCTATTCAAGAAAGCAATGGATAATTTCAGCATGAAAAACCCGTTCCTCAAAGAGGATAAGCCGCTGAAATATGTCGGTACTGCTTACTTTTCACAAGCTCGGCAGATCGGGGTCCCGATGGTAGTCAATGAAGTCAAGGGCGGCAAGTTCCAGACCCTGTTTGTTGGCGGCGTCGAGTGATCGGGTTCCGCCCGCCCGTCCCGGCATCCGTCTCTGCGGCAATTCGAAACGGAGGACACGATTTTGCAACAGATGCTGCTCAACGGCGTCGTGCTCGCCGTCAATTATGCTCTGATCGCGCTGGGCATCACCTTGATTTTCAGCATCATGAACATTCTGAATTTTGCGCATGGGCAAATGTTCATGATCGGCGGATTTGTCGTCTATTACTTATATGGCCTTTTTGGCGTGAACTATTTCGCCAGCCTCGTTGCCGTCGTTGCCGTGCTCGGCGTGATCGGGTGGTGTTTCGAGAAATTCTTCTTCCAGCGAATGCGCAAGATGGCGACCCGGGAAGAGAATTCTATGCTGCTCGCCGTTGGTACGGCCCTGCTGCTGGAGAACCTTGCGCTTTCTTTCTTTGGAGAAAAACAGCGGGGCGTTCCTCCCGTTGTGAGCGGCGTATTCAAGATTGGAGACGCGTTTCTGCCGGCCGGCCGTCTGCTCGTCATGGTGCTTGCTCTCGTCCTCATCGTCGGCCTTCTCCTGTTTGTTCAATATACAAAGCTGGGACGTGCGCTGCGCGCCCTGGCTCAGGATCGCGAGGTAACCTACCTCATGGGCGTTAACGTTGATCGCATCGCCGCACTGGGCTTCGCCCTTGGTGCGGCGCTCGCCGGTCTGGCCGGTGGTCTTCTCATGACCGTTTTCGGGATCAACTCCGGGGTCGGGACCGTATACTCCATAAAAGCTTTCATCATGATTATGATCGGGGGCGCCGGTATCGTGCCGGGAGCGATTCTCGGCGCCGTAGTTCTGGGATTTGCTGAAGCTATTGGTTATGCGCTTCTGCCGGGGTCCATCACCTATCTCTTGATCTTTGTCGGTCTAATCGTCTTCCTGCTGTTCCGGCCGCAGGGACTGATGGGTAAGCCATGGGGGTAAAACGATCAGATGGACCAGGCGACTGACAATCGCTGCCCGGCAACGGCCGGCGAAGCAGGTGGATCTCTTTTTTCTTGGCAAGCCCTTGGTTTTACGGGCTTTCTCCTGCTAGTGTTTGTGGGAGTCCCGGTGACTTTCGGGAGATTACCCTACTTCATCACTGTGCTGACCAACGCCGCTGTTTTGTCGTTTATCAGTCTGGGCGTGTGGATCACTTTCTCGATCGGCCGGATGAATCTGGCCCAGGGTGCATTTGCTCTGGTTGGTGGCTACGTGACCGCCATCCTTGCCACTCGCTACGGCATTTCGTTCTGGGTCTGCCTGCCTCTGTCGGGGCTGGTTTCGGCCGTCCTGGGCGCGCTGATCGGTTGGCCCATGCTCCGGCTCAAGGGCGTCTATTTTGCAATGACAACGCTGAGTCTGACAGAAGCCATCAGGCTGCTTGCGCTCAACGGCGGCGACGTAACGAAAGGGGCGACCGGCATCGTCAACGTTCCTCCCCCTGGAACAATATGGATATTCGGAAGGATGGTCGTGCCGCCGTTCAGCAGTGCCGATCCCATGCCGTATTATTTTCTTGCCGCCGGGATGCTCGCCCTCGGGCTTGTCGCCGTCTGGCGACTGTCGAACAGTCGGCTCGGCTGGGTGTTCCGTTCTCTCCGGCAAAATGAGGATCTCGCTACATCCATCGGCATCAACGTGGCCAAATATCGCGTGATGGCCTTCTCGCTCTGTTGCTTCATGGCCGGAACCGGCGGCGCATTTTTTGTCGCGTTTCAGCAGAACATTTACCCCTCCACCTATACCGTTGCGGATTCGGTGAATTTCCTGCTCTACTGCTTTCTCGGTGGATTGGATTACCTGTTTGGTCCGATTGTCGGTGCATTCCTTCTTGTGATCTCATTCGAGCTTCTGCACGCGATTCAGGATTACCAGGCCCTCATCTACGGCGCCCTGATGATCTTCTGTATGCTCTGTCTGCCCAACGGAATTTTGAGCCTTCGGCTGCGCCGCTTTGACGGACGCCGAAACCCCAAGGCGTAGCCCATGCCGATCCTTGAGGTTCAGGGAATAACCAAGCGTTACGGCGGCCTGATTGCCGTCAATAACGTGAGCTTCTCGGTTGAAAAGGGAGAAATAGTTGCCGTTATCGGCCCTAACGGGGCGGGCAAAAGCACGTTGTTTAAGTTGGTCAGTTCCTTCGTGCCACCGACCTCCGGCAAAGTAGTATATAACGGGCAAACGATCACCGGCTTGCCACCTCATGAAGTCGCTCGAAGGGGCCTAGTGCGGACGTTTCAGGAGACGACGATCTTTAAAGAAATGACGGCCCTGCAGAACGTCATTGTCGCTCACCACTTGCGCTGCAGCGCTTCAAGCCTCGGCATTTATTTCGCAAGCCCGAAAGCGCGTGCGGATGAGGTAAGTTTCCGGGATCGCGCGACAGAGATTCTGGACTATTTGGGCTTGGGCGCCGTTAAACGCCTGCAGGCACGGAACCTTCCTCATGGCCACCTGCGCGCACTTGGGATCGCGATTGCAATGGCAGCCGAACCGAAGCTGTTGTTACTCGACGAACCCTTCGCAGGCATGAATCTCGAGGAAACGGATGCAGCCGTGGAAATGGTGCGCGGCATTCGTGAGCGCGGCGTGACGGTTGTACTCGTGGAACACGATATGTCGGCCGTCATGCGGATCAGCGACAAGATCATCGTTTTGAATTTCGGCCTTAAAATCGCGGAAGGCGCGCCGGCCGAGATCCAGCGGAATGATGCGGTGGTTGAGGCCTACCTGGGCCGGCCCGACGACGAATTAGGACATTAAGCCATGTATTTCGAGCTTCGCAATATAAGCGTCCGCTACGACAAAGTGCGGGCTCTCGATGACGTGTCGCTGGTCTTGGAGAGAGGCGAAATTGTCGCGCTCATAGGCGCCAATGGCGCGGGTAAAACGTCGACACTCCGGGCCATCACCGGTCTGGCCAGGCCTACTGCCGGGGAAATTTGGTTCAATGGCCAACGCATCGACAAGCTCGATCCGGCCGCTATCGTCGGGCTCGGTATCTCGATGGTGCCGGAGGGCCGCCATGTCTATCCCTTCATGTCCGTAAAGGACAACCTGCTGATGGGAGCCTACCTTCGCAAAGACAAGAAAGGGATCGAACAAGATCTGCAGAAGAGTTTTGCCCGTTTCCCGCGCCTGAAGGAGCGGCTGCGACAACAGGCCGGCAGTCTCTCCGGCGGGGAGCAGCAAATGGTTGTAATTAGTCGGGCGCTGATGGCCCGCCCCCAGTTAATTCTTCTGGACGAACCTTCGCTCGGGCTTGCACCAATGGTCGTCCGTGACATCGCTCGTGCCATTGTTGAAATCAATCGCGAGGAAGGGATCAGCGTTATCCTCGTCGAGCAGAACTCTCGGATGGCCCTCAAAATCTCAAACCGCGCCTATGCCCTCGAGACCGGCCGGATCGCGTTGACGGGCAATTCGGCTGATCTGCTCAATGACGATCACATTCGCAAGCTCTACCTTGGTCTGGCGCGATTGTAAAATTAGGCGCTGTTGCTCCGGCAGCCTGAGGCCTGGGGAGCAACGGAACCGGGAAAGGCGTTGAGGCGTTCACCTTTCGAGCTTTTGCACCAGAACCTCCGGATTCGAGTCTTCACCCCAGATCGAAGCCAAGGCGGTGACTTCCTTGAAAAAAGCGTGACTAAATGCACTCGAAACGTTGCCTTTCAGCCACTGAGGAGATCGCCCGATCACGAGGCGAGGGCTTGCGCGAATCATCGTAGCATAGACTCTGGTTGGCAACGATCGCAGGCGTCGCCTCCGCTTAGGGGAGAACGAGCGCGAGCGCAGTTCACTCGGAAGTCAAATTTGCGAACTGAGTGCGAATGAGGCTGCACCTCAGGCCCGCCTCAAGGTGCATAAGCGCCGGTGTCGCGTTCTGATAGGTGCCGCTGCGCCGCGGGTCTCATCGGCTCTGCCGTAATGGCCTGCCCGGATATCGTCCAGAGGGATACTGCGCCCTCGTTCAAAAGGAAGCGTTCCAACGATTTGCTTCAGACGTCAAAATTCTGGTCCGGCAGGGTCGCCTGAGTCGGCAGATGGCGAGGTGCCCACGACCGTTTGAGCTGCATGGTGCGAAGGGGGGTGTGCTCACGTTGCGATGGCCAGGGTTGAAACCTGCGTTCCGTTCCCACCGGATGTGGCGGTTGGAACACCAGGAAGCTCGCCGGCCCCAGCAAGATGAGCTCGGCCTTTCTCTTATACCTATGAAAGCAATCCATGCCGTCGGCTTATTCTTGATTGGTGTCCTCCTGCTTGGTTTTGAAGGCTGCGCCTCCGTAAGCGTCAGGTCCGAGCGGTCCGGCCAGACCCGGGCGCGTTACCACTGCCCGACCGTGCTTTACGTCAAGGATTTTGGCTTCCCGGTACAGGCCGCCATTCGCGCCGATCGTAGCGGCCAGGCACTCGCAGCGTTCGAGCAGGGGCTCCAAAACCGGTTGCGCACCCAACTCGTGCGCGCTTTAGGGCGGTATGGCGTTCCGGTAGTACCAGTCACTGATCCGGGCGAACTCAGCAAGCTACGCCGACGCCAGCCCGGATGGTTGATAACGGGCCAATTTACGCGCGTGAACCAGGGCAGCCGGGCGCTGCGAATCGCCTTGGGTTTGGGGGCCGGCGGCACCAAGATGGAAACGGTCGTTCGGGTGTACGATCTATCAGAGCGGCAGCGAGAAAAGCCGTTGTTTTCCTTTTCCACTTCGGGCGGCAGCAACGCCGAGCCTGGTATAATAACGTCGGTGGGTCCACTGGCACCCACGACCGTACCGGCCCTCGTCGTCGCCGTTGCGAGTAAAGCCGGACACGGCGTCACCGAGGACGAAAAACGGACGGCCCGCGTCATCTCCGCGAAGGTGTCTGAAGAGCTCTCGGCCCGCGGTTGCCTGCCCCCGGGCCACAAACCCGGCAGAGCCAAGCGGCCGGGCGAGTTGTGAATCGCCGCTGACTGGCTTGGGAAACGCCGCCGGCTTCGATCCTGCGCAGCAAGACACGCATGCTGGCGGACGTGTTTGGAGGCGAGACCGGTAAAAACGGGAGGCCAAACCGCCTTCACCTCGGTCGGGCCTCTCAATCCGGCGGACCGACGCGACGGCGGGGCGCGCCAGCCCCCCTCGAGT
>JAFAUY010000420.1 GCA_019243005.1 Verrucomicrobiota bacterium
GCTCTTTTTCCCGGAAAAGGTAGTACCACACTCCGAATCCAAGAATGCCGGCCAGCACCGGCAGAACGGCCACAACGATCAACAGAGTTCTCTTCACGTGGGAAGCGGGGTTTGCCATCGGATTTACTATCTTGCTGGGTTAACCGCGCGAAGCGCCGGTGACCGGCGCCTGCCCGGTCCGGAAAGCCAGGAAAAGGAAGATGGCGGACATCACGCCGAAGAAAAGGTCGACCAGGGCGATCGACAGGAACCCGGCTTCCTGCCCTCGAGCCAGCACGGAATAAAGGAAAAAGGAGGAGCCGCAGGCCCGGGACGGGATGATGTGCATGATGGCCGTGGCTCGATAGCGAAACGGGTCCAGGGCGGCCGGGATGTAGAAAACGCTGATGATGAACAGGAGCATGCCGGAAGTACGCACCCAGATGATCGGATCCGGCACCTTCAGGTGCAGCAGCTCACACATCGGCCGGGGGAAAAAGAAGCATGCCACGACGAAGAACATGTTAACGATGACGCCGAGCAAAACCGTTCGCCCGAACCATCTCGCCCATGGATTTCCCGTTGTCGCGGTCCAGTTTTTCGATGCTAAAGAAGAAGTATTCACAGTTTTCGACCTCACCTTTTTGGGCTGTCACAACGTTTTCATGTACTCGACCAGCGCCTCTTTCTGCTCCTGCGATAGATCAACGCCGTAAAGATGCCCCCCCATGCCGTTGCCCGGCTCCGCCGTATCGAAAAGAAAGTACTGGTGCCCATTTTCTTCGGGAACGTCCGAGATAAAACCGACCTTTTTTTGGTCAAAGACATCGTAACCCCGGTAGAATTTCACCGGCCTCTTTGCTACCGGCTCAAGCAGGTCTCGCAAGGTCGGCACCGACCCGTTATGCAGGTACGGCGCCCGCAGCCAAATCCCGTCCAGCGGCAGATTGGCGTACCCGTTTGTTTTCCGGAAATGGTGGAAACGCCACGAATGACCGGCATAAAGGGTGTCTTGGTTTGAGAGGAATTCGTACGTGTACGAATTCAGGCGATGCGCGTCCGTTCCGATTTCCGTGAGCGGAGTCACCTGCCCGGTTTTCGCTCCGCCGAACGCGTGGCAGGCTGCGCAGGACTGGTCGTAGATTTGTTTGCCGGCGGCGGCCAATTCCTGGTTAATCGGGAACGGGTACTTAGGCGCCGGAAACTTGAGCAGCCAGTCCTCGATCCGCTTCAGGCGCGGCAGATCGATGGTGGCCGGCGTGACGCCTGCCCCGATGGCGGCGCTCTTGTTTCGCTCCTCGACCGATGTGTTGTTACCGTCCCAATGGAGCTGCATCCCCTCGCGCGGTTCCTGGTTCCAGATCGAAGGCAGATCGGCTGCCCCGATAAGCTCTTCCGGCGGCAGTTTCTCCATGGGGAAATAGAACTTAAGCGCTTTGTAGGGATTAAACGTGTCCACGCGTCCCGGCCCCCACCGGTGAACTCTCAGAAGCTCAAGCTGTTTTGCCTGGGTGATCAGGGCGTCGCGCGTGCGGTAGATGGCAATGTACTGGTAAATGAATTTCTCAAGGGGGTTGAGCTTTCCGCCGATCGCTTCTATGGCCGGCATCATGTACTCCGGCGAGAACCGCGGATCCAGGGCGCAATCTGTAAGGAAGTTAACGTAGCCTTGCAGGTCCAGATGGTTGGCAGGCATGCCCAGAATGAGCACCGGCTCCGTGCAGGGCGACTCCCGGTAAGTTCCGGTGTGGCAAACGGCGCAATTCAACCCGACCCGCCGGATGAACACGTCCCGTTCCGAAAACCCGATCGGGGTATCCTTGCCAGGCTCCGTTAAGAAACCGAGTGAGGCATAGCCTTTGCCCGGCAGCTTTTCCGGAAACATTTCCGGAAGCACCTTCCATATCCAATACGGGATGCCATTGGCAGGTTCGCTGCCGATCGAACCGTATTTAAAATGCTCCCCGATATCTGCATAGTCGACCGGTGAGTTCGCCACCCGCGAGATGTAAAATCCGGCCCCGGCCGCGATGACCAGCGCAATCAAGAATAAGGCAAGGACGGCGATCCAGACGCGGCGCATGCGCTTCCCTTTCGGTTACTTACTTCGCCGGGGCAGTTACGGTTGGCGCCGGCTGCCTGGCGACCGCCGGTGCCGGCCCGTCGGTCGCCGGGTGAAAGACCGACATCACGGACTCCAGCAATTCGTCATAACTGTCGT
>JAFAUY010000442.1 GCA_019243005.1 Verrucomicrobiota bacterium
TGGCCGAAAAGGTTCCGGTACCGGTCCTGATGCACCAGGATCATCCCGGAAAAGACAGCAACATTTTGCGCAGCTTACGCCGGGGCTATCATTCGGTCATGTATGACGGCGGGCATCTGCCGCTCGCGGAGAACATCGCGGGCGCAACCCGCTTCGCGGAAATGGCACACGCTTCGGGGGCAATTCTCGAATCCGAGGTCGGGTTATTCGGGGGTGAATATCAGGGGGGACACGCCATCACGGCGGCGGCGCACGACGCGGCGCAGATGGTAGAAAAAAGTGGCACCGACACCTTGGCAGTTTCGGTCGGATCAGTCCACGGGCAGGAGACGCGCCTGGATCTGGACCTTCTGAGCGAGATTGCCAAGAGCACCGGTATTCCGCTCGTCCTGCATGGCGGCAGTGGAATTCACCCCGAGGACACGAAGGCCGCGGCGTTGCTGAACGTCTATAAGATTAACATCGGCGCTGCGCTGATCAATGGGTTCGTGCGCGGATTAGAGGAGGCAGCGGCCCTGCCTCCCGACCACGAGCCGAGGCATCAGCAAATCCTGCGGCACGTCGTCGGGAAGCTACGTGAGATCGCGCGGAACCGCCTTTCGTCGTTCGGGGCCTCCGGCCACGGTAAACGGCTGCTTACCACGCTTGTTTCCGCCAAGGAAGACCTCGCCCGGCGAGTTCAAAAGGAAAAGTCATGATATTCGCAGCCGGCGCCCGTCGTGCGGAAGGCGAAGATTTTTTTGCGGAAAAGCCGTTCCGACGGGAAATCTTCGCGACTCTCGTGCGACCGCGCAACCTGTAATTTATTCGCTGTGACTGCACCCGTTCTCATAGGGCTGGACTGCGGTACGACGAACCTGAAAGGCGTTTGTTTTACGATCGCTGGTGAATCGCTGGCGCGAGCAGAGGTGCAAACCCCGCGAAATTACCCGCGAGAGGGCTGGACGGAATGGGATCCCGTCCGGATCCGGGACGCCGTGATCAAGCTTCTCCAAGGGTTGGTTCAACGGATGCCATCCGGCTACGTCCCGGTGGGTATCAGCGTGGCCAGCGTTGCCGAATCCGTGGTCGGGATCGACAAGCGAGGCCATCCCACCGGTCCGATTATTGCGTGGCATGATCGCCGGAGTGAGTTGGAAGCGGAATGGCTGCGTTCGCGGATCTCGGAAGAGGAAGTGTTCGCGATCACCGGTTCACCGATCGATCCAACCTTTACGTTGTTCAAACTGTTGTGGCTGCAGCGGGAACGGCCGGAGCAGTTCAATGCCGCGGTCCATTGGTTGCTGGTGGCCGACTGGATGGCGTTTTGTCTCACCGGAGTCATGGCGGCAAACGCCAGCCTGGCGTCCCGTACCTCGGCCTTTGAGATTTCTACGCTGGAATGGTCCGGCAGGATATTACAGGCCGCGGGTTTAGATCGCACGATGTTTGCGGAAGTGCGCCCAAGCGGTACGTCGATCGGAAAAGTGATCCCCGAAATCGCCGATCGATGTGGTTTACCCAAAGACGCGGTGGTGGCGGTTGGCGGCCACGATCATGTGTGCGGCGCCATCGCCGCGGGAGCCATCAGGCCCGGTATCTTACTTGATAGTATCGGAACTTCCGAAGCGCTCTTCGTTCCAATCGCCCGCCCGACCAAGGCCGCTCAATTTCTAAGGGCATCGTTTTGCCAGGGGGTAGTGCAGGTGGTTGGCCAATCGCCGTCGTACTACGCGATCGGTGGGATGCCATCCGCGGGAGAGTGCGTCGAGTGGTTCCTCAAACTGCTCCAAGGTGGCGAAGGCATCGAATCCCTAAGCGAGGCCGCAAGCCGTTGCGAACCCATTCGCGCGCTCTTTGTTCCTCACCTCAGGTACGTGTCGAGCCCGACTCCCCAGAGGAATGGGCGGGGAGCTTTCTTTGGTCTGACCATAGACACCTCGACCGGTGAACTTTTTCGGGCGGTCTTGGAAGGGATTGCATTCGAAGGTAAGTATATCATCGATAACCTCATCTCGATGGCCCGAGCGGAACCGGTGGCCGAGATCTGGTGCGTCGGAAAAGCCTTCCGGAATGACCTGTTCCAGCGAATCAAAGCCAATATTAATGGTGTGCCGCTCCGTATCGCCGAGCAACCGGATCTGGCCGCGCGCGGGGCGGCGATCCTGGCCGGCCTCGCCGCAGGAATCTATGGGTCGATGGAAGAAGCCCTGCAGATGAGTCGTGGAGATTGGAGCAAAACGTCTCCCGAAGAAGCGCTGGGGCAGGCATACCGGCGGGGACAAGCAGGTTATAATCGCGTGCGTGAAAACGTGCGGCTGCTGGCTCAAGAGTTGTATGCGCATCAACAAAATTGTCCGGCTTCGTAATCCCGCGTCGGGTTTCCCTGCAGATTCGGGTACGGTCCGCTTGCGAAACGACCAATGCCTCGACCTACTTTTCTCCGCGACATCAATCAAGCTCGCGTTCTGAGGCTTCTGAAAGAAAAGGGAGTACTTTCCAGAGCGGAGGTAGCCCGTTACCTCGGTTTAACCCGATCGACGGTGACCCTGGTTACCGGCGAATTGATTAGAAAAGGACTCATCGCGCCGACCGGCGAGACATTCGTTACGCAGCTTACCGGTCGACCCGGGGCTGCCCTGAAACTGAATGGGGACGGCGCCTTCTTTCTCGGCGTCGAAATAGGCGCCAATGAAGTCCACGTGTTGCTCATCAATCTATTCGGGTCGATCATCCACCGCCAAACCGTGCCGCATCGGAGCACGAGGCCGGAAGTCGTCTGCCAGGATTTGATCGATCTGGTTCTCCGGGTTTGGTCCGAGCGACTGAAGAATTCCGACCGGTTACGCGGAGTCGGGTTTGCGGTTTCAGGTTTGATAAATACGCAAGGCGTGATTCGCAAGGCGCCGACGTTAGGCTGGCATGATGTTGACCTGAAGAATGAACTCCTGGTGAAGTTGCCTCTGCCGGCCTTCGCCGAAAATGATGCTAACGCAGCCGCGTTAGCCGAGCTATCGTTCGGGGGACGGGTTGGGTACAGTGATCTTTGTGTTCTGCTGTTGAATGTTGGGGTGGGCGCAGGAATCATTTCCGAACGAAAGCTCTTTCGCGGTTACCTGGGGCTCGCGGGTGAGATCGGCCATCTTTGTTTAGAGCCCGCCAGGCGCCACCCTGATGAGGAGATCGGCTATCTCGAAAGCCACGTGGGGCGGGACCATCTTCTCGCCTCTTATCGCCGAGCGGGAGGCAGGGCAAAGAATCTGGCGGGGTTCCTGGAAGATCTTAAAGGGGATGGAGCGATCGCCCGGAAAACGGTCGAAACCTGGGCGGAATGGCTTGCGCTGACGATTAGTAACCTGGCGGACATCGCGAATCCAAAGCTCGTGGTTCTGGCGGGGCCATTATCCGAGCTCTATCCATTCGTTGGTAGAAGAGTACGTAAGAGGCTCGAGGAGAGAAGGTTTCCAACCGTCGAAGACCTGGAAATTGAAGTTTCGAATTTTGGGAGGGATGGTGCGGCGTTAGGTGGAGCGGCGCTGGTGTTTAACGGCTTGTTTAGCGTGCCGGACTCATCCTTCCTGGGCGACCTGGCCTGACCGGAATCGACGAGCGATCCGGTCTCTTCGGCGCAGGTCAGGGCGGTCGTGTGTCCGGCCGGGATCTGGTAAACCCGGTTTTTGCCGGGATCCTTAGCGGCTTCCCTTCCGACCTTCAGTACCCAGGGGGGCCTTCGCGGACCAAAGGCGTCGCATGGAGAAGAACAGCATCGCCGCCACCACCGGGATCAAGACCACGGCGGCGTTGGCCTCAGGCACTAGAAAAGCGCTAACGGGCATCGCGGATCGGTCGTCCGGTATTGCGTCGCACTTCCAGGTGCCGGGCGATGTAAACACGGGCGCAAAACCCAGGCT
>JAFAUY010000185.1 GCA_019243005.1 Verrucomicrobiota bacterium
GCCGTCAGTTGATAACGGAAATCACGGTTCAGAGCCTCGAAGTAGTCGGGCAAGCGCACCGTTGCTTCACCATTCTGATCAAGCGTGACGGTGCCGTTGTAGATGTTCATCATATCGGGAGATTCGACGCTGGTGTGATAGAGGTACTTGTTGGCCGGATCCATCGGATGATCAATCTTGAAATCCTTGACGCCGGAGGTGAGCGTGCCGGTGACAGAGACATTCCCCCCGAAATAACCCGCATAGGAGTTCGGGCTGGATGAGGCAGTTTCGCCATACACTCCAAAACTGCCAGCATTAGGGTCTGTCGAGCTAGCATAGCCAAATACGCCAGTACCGCTATAACCTTGTGCGGTTCCGACCACGCCAGTGCCATCCGTGTCGTCGGTTGAAGCCGCGCCGATCACACCAAACGGCCCGGCAAACTCTCCTCCGGCATCGTCGAAGAGGTTGCCGGGATGGATGTCACTAACCGAGCCACTGGCCGACAGCCCTCGCACCACCACCCCTGTTAGGCCGGGGCCGCTATTATTCAGAAAATAACCTCCCAGGCCACTGCTCGCAAACGTCTCTCCCACTACGCCATTGCCAGTGTTGCTTTTTCCCCATACGCCAAAGGCATTCGCGCCAGTATCGGCCTCTCCTACCACTCCATTACCATCTGAGAGCGTGGAAGTACCGGACACGCCGTTAAAACCGCTTCCATCCACACCGTCACCGTTAGTGTCGCTCACCGTTAGGGTCGCGTTCGTGGAGGAACTACTGAGCGTGAGAGGCGCCGCCACACCGAGCGGCATGCTGCTCGTCCCACTCCCCATCAGCGTGCTATCGTGCGTCACTCCGGTAAAGGCCGCACTGGGGGCCGCAATCGTCAGCGTATTGCCGGATGGCGTGATGGTCACGTTTGTCCCGGCTGTGAGTGTCACATTGTCCGTTAATGAGTTGAGGCTCTTAACCACTTGCCCGCTGGCAATCTTCGTCGCGGTCACGGCATTGGCCGCGAGTTGGGTATTACCGACACCGCCACTGGCGAGACCCAGTGTGACCGCTCCGGTCGTCCCACCGCCGGTCAAGCCTGTCCCGGCGCTCACGTCTGTGATGGTGCCGCCTTTCGAGGCCGTCGTCTGAACCGTGTTGTCGGGGAACTTGACGCCGCCCGTCGTGGACTGAATCACCCCGGCCACCGTCAGCTTGCTGGCCGGCGTCGTTGTTCCCACGCCGACATTGCCACCGGTCGGCGCAAGCAGGAGATTACCGGTCACTCCGCCACTTCCCAGCCCACCGCCAGGGCCGCCCGGCTGCAAAGTGATTGATCCGCCATTGCCGCGCTTGCTCCCGGCAGGGGCATCGCCGCCCGTCCCGGCCAACAGTGAGATACTGGCGCCCGCCCCGCCGACCTGGCCGGTCGTTCCAGTCGTATTGCCTCCCTTGCCGCCGCTGGTTTGCAACAGTTGAGTGGCGGCCGTGCCATTACCGGCAGAGGATGCAGGTTGCGCGCTATTATTGACGTGCAGCGTGGCCGTCGGAGTGGTCGTCCCCACCCCGATCTGACCGGCACTTTCCGTCACGATTGAATCGCCGATGGCGGAGGAGGAGGTGAACTTCGACAACTGTCCGGCGGTCCCGCTGCCGGTGATCGTTGTCGGCGCGAGCGGCGCTGACTCGCTCGTCTCAGCGCTCGGTGGCGCAGCCGTGACCGTCACCTGCTCAGTTCGTTTCCGCAGTTTGCCGGAAGAATTGCGATAGCTGATCGCGCACAAGTAAACTCCATCCGCGACTCTTGCGCCGTGAGAGTCGCGCATCGGCCATTCCACAGTGGAAGCGGAGACCGCCCCGCTATCAAAGATGACTTCGCCCGAGGGATTGACGACTTCCAGCCGCAGTTCGGTAATATCACCCTGCGCTGAGAGCAGGACGCGGTCGCGCTCGGTCGAGAGATTGACCGTCGAGATGGTAGTCGTTTGCGCCTCTGCAATCATCAGAAGCGCCGCCAGGTTGAGGGTCAGAGCGAGGACTAAGTGTGCGATTTTAGACATTATATTCTCCTTTTCTGGTGGCGGCGCGTCTCTTTTGAGAGGCGCGCCGGCCGATCTACTCTTTATTGACACCATCTACTAATGCGCAAAGAAGGGAGAAATCGGCTCACATTTTCAATAAAAAGTTTGGTGAGGGGTTAATAGATCAAAGAAGGCTTGTTAGCACCACGCTTTACGGCGTTCCGTGAGCCGCTGAAGGGAGCTTAAAACG
>JAFAUY010000378.1 GCA_019243005.1 Verrucomicrobiota bacterium
TTTTTTAAAGGCTCCTTCCCTGGCTTCTCTCCGGCTGCCCCTCCGGGGCAAAGACCAGCCCAACCCTCCTGGGAATGGGGGTAGCGCCCTTCCTCCGCCAGCTTTGCATCTGTGCGACCGTATAAATGGTATAAAGCAAATGAAACCCTGCCCCGGTTCACTCGCCGCTGGCCGCGCCAAGGAAACCTTAGCCATGTTGCTCATTGGCGACGGCGCGCTCGGACTCATCGATACGCACCGGCACCTCCGCTTGTGGCAACAAGGTCCGCCCGCCTGGCGCGCCAGCATGGAAGCGTTTCTCCGCCGGCCCGGCGTTACCCGTCTGATCAGTGCGTCGGAAATTGCCTTTGGCCTCTGGCTGGCTGCGCGCCAACGGGTTGAGTAGAGGCCGTTGGCACGGACCATGGCACAAGGGCCGGCCTCTTCCACGGGCCAACCGGCAACGCGGTCTAAGGCGCCGGAGGGAGGCGCGGTGCCTGAGCGGGCAGGAGTCCCCTCACCCAATTCCGCAGGGCCGTATTTCTTCGGGCTACAGGCAGCGCAGCCCGTGCGATCCTTGGCGCAGCCAGCATCGCCAGCGCCGGCAGCGCCAGCAGGGCGCCCCGGGCCAACACCGCTTTCAGCCCAAGTCGTCCCGTTTCCGCGAGGAATGGTGACAACGTTTCACCCGGTTGACCAGCGGCACCCCTGCCTCGTCCCCTTTGCGAGGCCTCGCCCAGTAACGCTTTCGGACCGCCCGGCACCTCAAGGATGACCGACACCCCAACGCGATAAGGTTGCGGGATCGCAGGAACGGCGCGATTGCCCGCGGCTTCGGACCACACCGGGTCCGGAGGCGCTTCGGAGCCAAAGGCTTCCACGACGGCTTCAGCCACCTCGATGCCGATGGCGAGAACAGATATTTTCATCGAAAAAAAACGTCCCTTCAGAGTGCAGTTGACAACGGCTGGAAGCTGGTTTCAGCGCCCCGTTTTCAGCCGACATGCGCGAAGCAATGACGGCCTCGGAATCTGGCCCGGTGCAGCCGGTTGCGTACATCCCTTAGCCGCGATCGCGCCGACAACGACCACGTGGCGTGCCGCATCACCAGCCCGGTTGGCTCATCCGGCGCGGGTGAGGCGCCGGAAGAATGGCTGAAGGCGGAGGCAACGTTCGTCTCCACTCCGGAGTCGCCAATCGCAGCATCCGGAGCGTCCACCAACGCAACCGGACACGGCATACCTCGAATCGCGAGAAGGCCGGCTTCCTCCCGGGTCAGCCAACTTAGAAAACGACGATAATAATCGCGCGACATGACGATCAGGCCTGCCCTCACCGAGGTGGCCACGGACTTGAGCTGCTCGCACACAATGCCGGCACGCACGAAAAGGCGCGCAGTCGGGTGCCGCCGCCTGATGGCGGAGAGGCAGTTCCAAAGTTGCTTTTCGACGCGCGCTGCGTTCCGGCACTCAGGATCATCGAATGCGTAAAAAAGGACCAACTCAGAACCAAATTGCAACGCCGCGCCCGAGGCATACAGAAGAACGGCAGCTGACGCACTCTCCATACCGATCGGAACGAGAATCCGATTGGGTTTGATCCGAATTCGACTTGCTAAGTCTTCCTGGGGACGAATTTCGACGAGCAGCTCTCCTTCCTGAACAGGTTCCATCGCCGGCCCTCCTTCCGCCGCAGGCTAGCACGTAACCCTCCCCGCCGCAATCAGGCATTTGGCGGCCGTGTCCGGTGTGCTGCCGACAGACTCCTACCATTCGGCCGGCGGGGGCCGGAAAAAAGCCGGCTCCGCGGAATAGCGATCCGCAAACTACCTCTGATATTGAAGAGGGCGAGTGAAAGGCGGCCCAGGCATGCGGCTCGTTTTGCCCCTGAGCTCTTTCATTCAGGCAGAAACCACAAACGACACACAAACAAAATCGACCTATGATCAAACCATCCAAAGCAGCGATCGCGGGGGCAGCCGTGGCGGGCCTCTTGACCGGATCCGTGGCTGTGCGTGCGTACGCCGCGAGCGTGTCAGCGCCTGCCGGGGTTACGTTACACACCCTGGCTGACGACCAGACGGCCGGCAAACATTCCTGTCAGGGCAAGAACGCCTGTAAGGGGCAGGGCGGCTGTAAGACCAGCGACAACGGCTGTAAGGGTAAGAATTCTTGTAAAGGCAAAGGCGGCTGCGCCACCGACGGCAGCAAACCGCAGTAGCGTCCTGCTACACCTGGGCCAAACGGCACGGCGGGGGCCAAGGGGCAAACCTCCGGCTCCCGTCGCAACCGGTGACCCGTTACCGATCTACCCGCACTATGCCCGCAAACGCCTTTAACGGCTTCACCGAGTACGGCATCGGCATCGGCCTGCGCGTGCCTCACTACCGCCATATCCTGGCCAACAAACCCGTCGTCGACTGGTTTGAGATCATCTCAGAGAACTTTATGGTCGATGGAGGTCGCCCCCTGGAGGTGCTGGACGCCATCCTCGAACAATACCGCGTCGTGCAGCATGGCGTGGCCATTTACTTCGGTTCGGCCGACAAACTTAACCGCGAACACCTCAAGCGCCTCAAGCGCCTGGTCCAACGCACCCGTACCCCTTGGCTTTCGGACCATCTCTGCTGGGGCAGCGTCGACGGGCGTTACACGCATGACCTCCTGCCGATGCCTTATACCCTCGCCGTGGCGCGCCACACGGCCGAGAAAATCCGCGCGGCCCGTGATTTCCTGGAAGTACCCATCTGCGTGGAAAACGTCAGCAGCTACGCCGAATACCAAGCTTCCGAAATGACCGAATGGGAGTTCCTGAGTGAGGTGGTTGAACTGGCCGACTGCGGCATCCTTCTGGATGTCAATAACATCTACGTTTCGTCGCAGAACCATAACTTTGACCCATACGACTACTTAAACCATATCCCGCATCACCGGGTCGGCCAGATCCATATCGCCGGGCATTCGAAATTCGCAAAATATACGCTCGACACCCACGACCACCCCGTGCTTGATCCGGTGTGGGGAATGTACGCGCACGCCCTGAAGCAGGTCGGGCCCACGGCGACCCTATTGGAATGGGACGATCGAATTCCCTCCTTCGACGAAGTTCACCATGAAGCGCTTAAAGCCAACCGGTTCCGTGACCGGCAACTCACCCCGGCCGCCACGTAAGATCGCTTCACGCACTCAATTGCGTGAGTTACAGCGGGTGATGGCGAACGCGCTGTTTCGGCCCCTGACACCCGAATGGGGCATGCAGAAGCGTTGGGTGGACGGCCGGCGCATGCACGCATTGGCGAGTGAATTCATCAAACCGAATGACCGGCTGAATTCCTTCGAGCGACTTGAAATCTACAATCGCCAGTATTGGTTCCGCCTGCTCGATTGTCTCCATGACGATTACCCCGGTTTGCGTGCAATCGTCGGGCAACGCGCCTTCGTGAAGCTCGCGACGGCCTACCTGGCACGGTACCCGTCGACTTCCTACAGTTTACGCGACCTGGGCAACCGCCTCGAAGCCTTCCTGCGCGATGAACCACAATGGGCGGCACCCCGGGAGAAACTGGCCCTGGACATGGTCCTCTTCGAATGGGCGCAGGTGGTCGCCTTCGACGGGCCCTCCCAACCGGCGATTTCCCCTGACGACGTGCTCGACGTGCCGGCCGACCGGTTGCGCCTCAACCTTCAACCCTACCTTTCATTGCTCGAACTGGATTATGCCGTGGATGATTTTTTGCTGGCCGTCAAGGCGCGTGAATCCGAAGCCTTGCGCAAAGAGGCGAGCAACGCGGTGGGCTCGAACCCGCGGACGCGCAACCGGCGCCGGGCGCCGCGCCTGCCGGCTCAGCAGAAAGTTTACCTCGCCGTTCATCGGCACGATAACCAGCTCTACATCAAACGGCTTGAGCCGGAAGCCTTCGCGATCCTGAACGCCCTGAGCCGGGGTGAAACGGTGGAAGCGGCTTGCGTGATGGCGATCGAGGCAAGTGACCGGGCAGAAGAAACCGACTGGCCGGCCCGGCTCAGGGAATGGTTCAACCAGTGGTCGACCCTCGGGTGGTTTTGTCGCCGTTCATGAAATCATTCCGGTCACAAACCAACTTCAACTGCCTGATCGCGCTCGGCTCGCACCACCACGCGGGCGGAAGAACACGCCTCGGACCCACCCGGCGCGCGAGTGCCTTTGACGTTAATCATGAACAAGCTCATTGACTCATTTCGGCGCGGCTACGAACTACTCGTCCGTTGCGCCAACCTGCTGCAGTCACCTCTGCTGCTGGCGTTGCGGCTCTACTTTTTCTGGCAGCTTTTCCTGACCGGTCAAGGTAAGCTCACCCACCTCGCGAAAATTTCGGAGTATTTTGCCAGCCTCGGCCTCCCGTTTCCGGCGCTGAACGCCTTTCTGGCCGGCTCCGCCGAAACGTTCGGCAGCCTGCTCCTGATGATCGGACTGGCTTCGCGGCTTGCAGCCATCCCGGTCACCGTGACCATGATCGTCGCCTACCTGGCAGCGGACTTTGAAGCGGTGACCAAAATTTTCAGCGACCCGGACAAGTTCGTGCAGGACGCAGCCTTTCCCTTCCTGATGGCCGCACTGATCGTGCTCGCGTTTGGCCCGGGCAGATTCTCCGTTGACGCCTTGATCGGTTGGAAAGCCGGGAAGCACGCATCGTCGAGATTGCGCGGTCCTGGCTCGCCTCGTAATACCGTTTCGAACTTTGAGTCGAGATAGGCTGCGGTTATGCCGGTATTCAAGCGGAGAACGCGACCTGAACCGTGGGCTCGTCACCGGGCTCGAGCGCGGTACGGGTGGTTGGTGCCGCTATATGCGCTCGAGTGGGGCTGGAGCTGGCTTGCCTACTGGTTGAGCGGCTGGGCCTTTCTGGAAGTGCTGGAGTACCTGGGCACCTTGTCGCTCCTCGTCGCCGTAATCTCCTATTTTTCGGAGAGTGGCGATCGCCTCAAACAAAAGCATTACCAGGCCTGGCAGGTCATCAACTCCGCCCAGTCCAAGGGAGGCAGCGGCGGCCGGATTGAGGCGCTCCAGGAACTGGTGGCAGACAAGGTCCCCCTGGTGGGCGTGGACGTCAGCGATGCCTTCCTGATGGGGGTTGACCTCAGCCGTGCCAACCTGCTGCGCGCCAACCTGCGTGCCGCCGACATGCGAAACTGCAAACTGGTCGGGGCCAACCTGCAGTACGCCGCGCTGGTATCGACCAACTTGCGCCGGAGCGACTTGCAGCGCGCCGACCTGCGAGAGGTTGACCTTCAGGACGCAGACCTCAACGGGGCCAGCCTGGCCGAGGCCAACCTGGACGACGCCAATCTTGCCCGGGCGGACCTTCGCCGGAGCGACTGGCGGGACGCCAAATGGCAGAAAATCGCCGGTGTGAAGCAGGCCAATGTCTTCGGGATCCGAAATGCGCCGCCAGGTTTTATCGAATGGGCGCAACAGCACGGCGCCGTC
>JAFAUY010000421.1 GCA_019243005.1 Verrucomicrobiota bacterium
TGCGCCGTGTTGGCGAAATTTTCGACTTCATAGGTTGGCAGCGGTCGGGGCCCCACAAGGCTCATGTGCCCGAGCAACACGTTCACCAATTGCGGCAGTTCGTCGATGCTGTACTTCCGCAGGATGCGCCCGAGGGGGGTGATGCGCGGGTCGTTGTCGAGTTTGAAGACCGGGCCGCTCATCTGGTTGTACTCTTCCAGTTCGTGCCGTCGTTGCTCAGCGTCGGAATACATGGACCGGAACTTGTACATGCGGAACGGCCGCCCGTGCTTGCCGCAGCGCGCCTGCGAGAAGATGGCCGGTCCCGGGCTGGTCAGCCTTATCGCCATGGCGGTGGCAAGCAGCACCGGGGCCAGCGCCACCAGGCCCGCGAGCGCCCCGAGAAAGTCAACCGTGCGCTTGACGAGAAGCGTCCACGATACATCCGGGGTCGAGCGAAAAACCAGCATCGGCTGGGTGCCGAACACGTCGAAAGCCGGCCGGGCAATGGAGGTCCGAATAAAATCCGCCACCAGCCAGGCTTCAACCCCTTCAATCTCACAAGCGGCGACGGCCGCTTCGACCCGGCTGAGTTCGGTTCGGGAGGCGGAGAAAATCACCCGGCCGACGGAATGTTGATGCAAGGCCCGTACCAGGGTGGGGATGGGTTCGCGCGAGATGTCGATCGTCTCCACGATGTCCACCGCCGCCATAAGGTCGGTGCCGACCCTCCGGGTAAACTGCTCAATTTCTTCCGTCGATCCCGCCAGCACCACACGTTCCCGGTACTGGCCGCGCCGGGCGCGGTTGCGCAGGTAAACGACCCTGATCCGCTCCTTCAGAACCAGGACTACCGCGCTGATGCCGGTAAACAAAATCACCACGGAGCGGCTGCTGATCCGGAGCTTGAAGAGAATTGCGCACGCCCCGATCAGGACGCAGAGCCAGAACAGGGCCTGCATGGCCTGGGTAAAGGTTCGTACGGCCGTTTTTTGGAGGGAAACGCTGTAAAAGCCCTGCAAGTCGAGGAGCAACGGCCCGAACGGCATGATCAGAACAATCAGCCAGATATACGCACTGATCGGCTCCAGCGGATCGATCCTTTCAACGTGCGTGCCGAGGAATTGCCGGAACGCGTACGCGAGGTAAAGGCACGCGACGAGGAGGACGGCGTCGATCAGCTGATTAAGCTGCAGGTTGATCTCCTCGCGCCGCCCGAGCATTGCCGGTTGGCGTCCACCGGCATTGGACCGGGCCGGGAAGATGGGCGATGAGCTTACGGTCGGCGATCCGATGAGGCGCCCCGGGCGCGGAAGACGTGAGCGGGCAGGCTCGAGGGTCTGGTTTGCGCGTACAGGCGTGGCCTGTACGTTATCGCCCTGCTGGGAACTCCGGATTGACATATCAGGCAGCAATCACGCGCAACTTCTAGCAAAAGCGAGTACGGCCGCATACCCTAAAATTGAACCAGTCCGTTTTTGAATCCTGCGCGCCCTGCCCTTAACGTCGCCGACCATGCCTGGAAGAACAGTATGAATCTACGGCCTTTTCGATCCTGGATTGACGGGCTTCTCCCGTGGATGCCGGCAGGTTTGATCGCTACCGGCGTCATTTTTGCCGGCACGGCGGTCTGGGCCCAATACCTGGTGGGCAGCGCCGGCCAGGGCCGCCTTTTTGATGACCTCGAGGCCGTGCCGGCGCGCGAGGTAGGCCTGGTGCTGGGTACGTCACGGCTGGCCCGTTCCGGACGGCTCAACCAGTACTTCCGGGCGCGCATCGAAGCGGCCGCAGCGCTTTACCGTGCCGGAAAGGTTCGCAAGCTGATCCTGAGCGGCAACGGCGTCGAGTCGGGTTACAATGAACCGGAAGACATGCAGCGCGCATTATTGAACCGCGGGCTTCCGGCGGAGGCGCTGCTCCTCGATCCCGCGGGCGTTCGCACCATCGATTCGATCCTACGTGCCAGGCGGGTGTTTTCCGTCGGCTCGTTTACGATCATTTCCCAAAAATTTCATAACGAACGAGCCCTTTTTCTTTCCCGTGCTTACGGCATCGACGCGATCGCGTTCGACGCCGATGCGGTCAGAAAAGTGTCCGGGTACCGCGCCGAGCTGCGCGAGATGATCGCACGGTTGGTGGCCGTTTGGGAAGCGTGCGTGGTGCGCCGGGACGGCCAGGGGCGATGACCGGGCCGCGCGCTTCGGTTTATCTGTGGCCACCAACTTTTCAAGGCGTCGATCCGCGCTACAATCTAGCCTGTGCAATTCACTCTCCTGAAATCGAAGATTCACCGCGCTTGCGTCACCGCTGCCAACGTGAATTATGAGGGCAGCCTGACCATTTCGGCCGATTTGGCCGAGCGGGTCGGCCTGGAGGAGTACGAGCGAATTTTGGTCGGCAACATGGGGAACGGGGAACGATTCGAGACTTACGTCATCTACGGTATTCGTGAACAGGGCCGTATCGAGCTGAACGGCGCCACCGCCTACCTGGGTAAGCCGGGCGACAGGCTCACGATCATGAGCTTCGGCCTTTACACGACGGAAGAAGCAAGGACGCACCAGCCTCAGATCGTCGTCGTCAACGAGCGAAACGAGGTGTTGTGCCAGCACTGAGAGGGTGTGTGGGAACCCAGGGCGGTGAACTTGGGCAGCCTGGGTCTCCCGCACACCCTCTGACACAGCCTGCATCGCTCACAAAATCCTTCGGATTATCGAGCGATTTGAGAGCGATGCAGGCTAACGGGTTCGCCGCAGCAGGGCGGCGTAGGCTCCGTCGAGTTCGTCGCGGGTCGGCACCACCTGCCGGGTGGCGGTAAGTTCGAATTCAGGGGAATGCGCCAGGACCTGGCGAACCACTTCATCGTTTTCGTCCGCTTCGATGCTGCAGGTGCTGTACACGAGCCGCCCACCCACCTTAAGGTAGGGCAGCACCGATTCCAGGATGCGGATTTGCAAACGCTGCATCCGGCCGAAATCCTGCGGCGTCAGACGCCAGCGCACATCGGTCCGGCGCCGGATGACGCCGGTGTTGGTGCACGGGGCGTCGACCAGGATGGCATCGAAGGTGTGGGGCGGGAAGGATGGGGTCGCATGCAGCCAGTCCAGCTGCAGCATGGTCGCGTTGGCAACGCCGAGTCGCTCCAGGTTGTGCTCCAGCCGGTGCAGCCGCAGCTTTTCATAATCGCACGCCACCAGCCGGCCCTGGTTCTCCATGAGTTGGGCGAGGTAGCCGGCTTTTCCACCGGGCGCAGCGCAGGCATCCAGAACGGTCTCGCCTGGCTGAGGCGCCAGGAGATCACAGGCCATCAGGGTGCTCGGGTCCTGCACGTAGGCAACCCCCGAATTGATCCACGAAATCGGGAGGTGCGGCACCTGAAGACAGTCGGGGTGTTCGGGAAGCGGCTT
Source organism: Verrucomicrobiota bacterium (assembly GCA_019243005.1). Taxonomy (GTDB): domain Bacteria; phylum Verrucomicrobiota; class Verrucomicrobiia; order Chthoniobacterales; family JAFAMB01; genus JAFBAP01. The sequence goes on from JAFAUY010000421.1 coordinate 3,387, forward strand.
TGCCTCAGGCAAGCTTTCCAGCAGTTCACCCGGAGTAACGCGAAGGCGATTTGCCCGGACAAAGATGCGGGCCGGCTGGTTGTTCCACACGCACAAACGCTCGGCGTTGGCCGGTCCGTGCTGATTTTCCCAACGGCGAAAGAGAAATTCCGGGTGCGAGTACCGGATATAGACCGGCGCCTGCTCGAGTTCACCCAGCACTTCATCTTTCTGGACGATCGAGCGACGGAGGATGGCATTGACCAGCGTCCGCGCCGGGCCGGCAATGTTCACCGTCTCGTAGACCGCCGCGTGGTCGGGAATTCGCATTTTGTAGAGTTGATAAACTCCAAGCCGCAGAACCTGGCGAGTCGGGAGGTCGAGACCGGTGCTGCGAAAGTGTTGGATGACGAAGTCGAGGTACGAACGATTGCGAATGACCCCATAGAACGTTTCCGTGACGAACGAGCGGTTCACCCCGTTGAGTCCGGAGTGCTGGAGCGTGTCGTGCAGCACATCGTCGGCAAATTCGCGCCCCGCTTCCCAGCGCTGCAGCGCTTTAAGACAACATAAGCGCGGGTTCTTTCCTAACATAAGCCTCTCTCCATCCTGCCGAAAAACAAGGCCCCAGGGGGAAACATCGGGGCAGGATGGATGGCTTAACGTTCCACAATACTCTCGCGTTGTCACCGGATTCTCATGCGCAGGTGCGCGAGTTCCGCGCCGGGCGACCGAGCCGCTGCGTCTACCAAGAATCCACTCACCCGCCGCGTCCGGCGCGGGGCGCAGGACGCGCCACCGGCGGTAAGACGCGAGCCCGGGCGACCGGCGATAATGCAATCCAATCTAACACCTGGCGCGCGTGTGCGGCCCACCTACGCCGCATCACCGCGCCCGATCGCGTAGTAACGGAATCCGAGGTCTTTCATCGTCGCCGGGTCGAACTGATTGCGGCCATCGAAAACGATCGGGGTGTGCATGATTTTGCGGACGTGGTCGAGGTTAATCGCCTCGAACTCCTTCCATTCGGTGGCGATGACCAGCGCTTCGGCGTCCCGCACCGCATCCAAGGCCGAATCTGCCAGCAAGGCACCCTTGGCCAGGTTTAACTCACGAACTTTATCCATCCCTTTCGGATCGTAGGCGATCACGTCGGCACCTTCCCGCAACAGGTCATTGACGATGTCGATCGCGACGGAACTACGCACGTCGTCCGTATCCGGTTTGAACGTGAGCCCCCAAACGGCGATTCGCTTGCCTTTCAACACCCACAGCGTCTCCCGCACCCGCTTTACAAAACGCTCCCGCTGGGTCCGATTGATGCGCTGAACCTCTTTGAGCAGGTTGAACGGGGCACCCAGTTCTTCGCTGATGGCGATGAATGCAGCCAGGTCTTTCGGAAAACAGGAGCCGCCGTAACCGAGACCGGCGTTCAAGAAGGCCCGCCCGATCCGTTTATCGGACCCGATACCGTCGGCCACCTTCTCAACGTCGGCTCCGCTCGCTTCGCAGATGGCCGAAATCGCGTTGATGTAGGAAATTTTCAGGGCCAGGAACGAGTTTGCCGCGTGTTTGATGAGTTCGGCGCTGTTGATGTCGGTAACCATGATGGGCGCCATGAACGGTTCATAAACCTTTTTCATCAGCGCCAGCGCGCGGTCGCTGCTCGAGCCGATCACGATGCGATCGGGACACATCAGGTCCTGAACCGCGCAACCTTCACGCAGAAATTCCGGGTTGCTGACCACGTCGAAATCGACCCCTGCCTTATTGTAACGGCGAATCGTGTTGGCGACCTTTTCGCCCGTTTTGACCGGAACGGTGCTTTTGTCAACGATGACCCGATATTCTTTCATAACGGCGGCGATCTCCCGTGCCACCTGCTCAATGTAGGTCATGTCCACGCTGCCATCCGCCTGCGGCGGGGTGGGTACGGCGATAAAGACCACCTGTGACCGGTCGACGCCTTCTTCAATGCTGCTGGTAAAGTGCAGGCGATGCGCTGAAACGTTGCGGTGAACGAGTTCCTCCAGACCCGGTTCAAAAATCGGGATGTGACCCCCCAGCAGCGATTTGACCTTGCGCTCGTCGTTGTCGACGCAAATAACGTTATGGCCTACGTCGGCAAAACAGGCGCCGGTAACCAGCCCGACGTAGCCAGACCCTATAATTGCTATATCCATACAAGAAGTAAGAAAACAGTTCAGATACGGCTAAACCACGATTTGTCCAGATTTCATTTAGGATGGATTATTGAAGGGCGCTGCTCGGCAAAAGGTTCACCGGCAGGCCGAATTGCGGAAGTGCCTTCAGGGTCAAAGCGAGTGAAAGGGTGACGCTGCGTTTGCCGCCCCCGTTGTCCTGCACCTGCAGGCTGAGCGTTCCCACCCAGCTGCTCAGGTCCCGGTGAATCTGGTAACGCTGCAGCTGCCATAGGCCCGAAAAAGTTTCGTACTGCTCGTAGACGCTGAGGCCCCAGTTCTCATTCAGCCGAAGGTACGTCTGCAGGCCGATCTGATGGCTGTCCGGAAGGCTCGGGTTGTGGGTAAGGTAGTTATCCGAAACCGAGAGGAACAAGTTCGGGTTGATCGTCCAGGTCAGGTAGGTATCCAGCTCGGTGAAGCCATTGCGATAAAGAACCGGCAGCTGGCTGTTAACCGTTAGGCTGAGCCACGGCACGGGGTTAAAACGCACCCGGGTGACGAGGTCGGAATAGGAACCCAGCTCGTAAGGGTTCTTGAAGTTCACGTCGATGAACGAGTCGATGTCGATCCAGTTCAGGGTCGCGTTATCACGCCGGGTCTGCAAACGGTTGCGCACCCCGATCCGCCAGATGGTCCAATGATCGATCGAGTCGACGGAATTGAATTGCGGGAAATCGATCGGCGGCTCCGTGGTGCCCGGTATGTAGCGGTCGAACGGCAGGATGTCGCCGGGTTGCGTGATCGGGTTGATCGGGCTCTGCGGTTTAAGGGTGGGGGTGTTGACGTACGAAAAATCGGTGTAGGGCTGGATAACGTGCCGGAGTCCGTCCAGCCCGAGCCAGCGCGATTGTACGTCCTCGAAGGCGCGTGACAGCTTGAACGACGCCTCCAGACCGAGGTGGTACAAAAACCGGAAGCCGGGACCTTTGTGCTGCACCGTTCCGGGGGGAGCCTCGGTGAGCGGGGGCGTGAAAAGGGTGCCGCTGTCGGGGCTCGGGATGAAAGTGCCGGTCTGGTTGTAGTAGGTAGCCCGGACGGCGGCCCGCGGTACGATCGATAAAAAGCCGAAATAGGTCTCGGGCAGCGTAAGTTGGTGGAGGGAATCGATCCGGTAGGCGCCGTAACTCGGGTTTGGACTGCCGCCGTTGAAGCTCCGGTACAGGTTGGCCAAACCGGTTTGGCCTTCGTAGAAAACGGGCCCGTTGAAGAGCGGCACCCGCGCCACTTCCCCGAGCAGTTCCGGCAGCCGTTCCGTCGTCTCGAAAAACCGGTTTGCCTGAAAGCGGGTCAAGGCGGTCAGGGTGTAAGCCTCCCCGCGTTTTTGCAACTCCACGAAATTGTCCGGCTCCGGGTCGACTTGAAACTCGGCGGGGAAGTAGTCCTGCAGCACGTAAGGGTCGCTGAGCTTGTTAATATTCAGCTGGGCGATCAAATCGCTGGTGATGTACGCGCGGGATTGGTAACTGACCCGGTAGCGGCCGGAAGAAATCGGCGACCGGTCCAACGAGGTTTCGTTTACGTTGGGATTCGTGTCGTAGAGCGCGTAGGTGCGCAGCCTGCCGGTGATCTGGTCCTGGTCGCCGAACGTGTAGTTCACGTCGAAGCCGAGTGCCGGCCCGCGGTTGCTGCGCAGGTCGATGTGAGCCGTCGCGCTGATGTCGTCGGTGATCGGAAAGGTGACGACCGTGAGCAGGTAGGCGCCCCAGGCGCTGCTGTAGCCCGGCGAAAGGTTGTAGGAAAACTGGTCGTTCAGCGACTGGTACAGGTACGGGAACCAGAACACCGGGATGTCATGCACGTAGAGGGTGACGTTGGAAAAAATGACGCGGTCATTGGAATAGATGCGCACCCGGCGTGCCCGGATGTCGTAATCGGGGATGGAGGAATCGCTGGTGGTCAGAGAACCGTTCCAGACCGTGGTGCGATTGTCCGCGGTACTGACCACGTCCTCGCCGAGGACCTGAAAGGGAAGCCGCTGTCCGCCGAAATCAGCCGCTTTGAATTCTCTGGTTTGCAGGTTGTAAATGGCCCGGTCGCAGGTGAACGCCGTGCCCTCGCGGTAGATCCGCACGCGCCCGCGCGCCATTACCTCGTGCGTGTCGGGGTTGTACTCGGCGTGATCGCAATAGATGGCCGCGTCGCCATAGATAACCTCCACGTTTTTGTCCGCGATCGCGATCCCGCCCTCAAAGCGCGTTCCGCCGTCTGAAGTAATCTCGACCGGGCCTTGGTTTTTCTGGGCCGTCTGCCCGGAGGATTGGGCGCTGGCGGTGAGGACCAGGGCGAACGCAAGCAGCAAAAACCTCATGGGAAAGCTGGAAGAGCTTCCACATGTAGCGCGAAATGCCGCGCAGGGACAACCGCAAAGAACGGGGATTGTAACGTCGCGCCTCACGCCGAGTCGCCCCGGACGCGGCGTGAGGGTTCGGTCTTGCGCTTTGCCCGGTCAAAGGCAGGAATTGAGGAACGCTGGTGCCCTTACCGTCGCTCCAACGCGTGCAGCATCCGGCGAGCGCAAGCCGAGTGCCGGGCGCGGCTCTTCAGGATCTCGCGGCTTTTCTGGTAATCGCCGATCTCAAGCAGTTCGATGTCGATGTGGCGCACGCCCCAGCGGTTCATCGAGCCATGGGTCGGCATGTACAGGTCGATCGTGTTCGTGCCGACCAAGGCTGACCCGTAGTCGTCGATCGTAAAAACCTCGCTGCGCCCCCGTACCCGGAAGCGGGTACCGTACGGAAAGCGCGACCAATCCGCCGCCGCGCTTCCGGCATGCAATCGAGCACCGTGCGCATTGAGGTGTCCTCCCCGGCCCTCCGAATGGGTATAGGCCGTCGTCCGGACGTGACGGACCTCGCCGGAAGTCGCCACTTTGGCTTCGAGTGGGGTGGACATCACGACCATCAAGGCCGCACCAAGTATTTTGTGCAGTGGTGCTCTTCTAATCATCGGGGTCGTTACTAGATGAAGGCTCAGGGTTCGGCAACCCTAAAATTTTCGGGGCGCCGTTCGTCTAATAACGACAGCGCCTAAAGGGTGGGTCTGCGGGAACCGATGGCGGTGAGCGCGACCGGCCTTGGGCTTCCACGCGCCCCCTAACCTTCACCCTCTGCCTCGCCGCTTTTTACCCGGCTCCAGGACGCAAACCCGCAAATGCCGCGTTTGGAGGCGGCCAGGAATGCCCAGAAGGGTGCAATTTCCGCAGACCACGCCTGCTTGCTCGCCTCCTGCCGCGCCTGCGCGGTATTTAATCCCGACCCGTAGAGCAATTCGAAGGCGCGCTTGGCTTCGTTGCGTAACGGCAGATTGAACCCGGCCCGTTTCAGGCCGACCACGTTGAGCGCCACCACGCTGTTGCGTCCCGCGGCGATCGTAAACGGGGGGATATCCTTGCTGACGCCCGTCATGCCTTGCAGCAGAGCGATGGAGCCGATCCGGGTGAATTGATGAACCACCGAGCCGCCTCCCAAAAAGGCCCGGTCGCTTACGGTCGCGTATCCTCCCAACAGCACGTTATTGGCGAGAATGACGTGATTGCCGATCTCGACGTTGTGACCGGCATGAGCGCCTGCCATCAGGAAATTATGCGAGCCCAGCACGGTTGATGAGCCCGGCTTGGTACCGCGATGGATGGTGCAGTGCTCGCGGATGACGTTATGGTCGCCGATACGCACAAATGACGTCCGGTCCGGGCTGAAGCTGAGGTCCTGCGGAAAGCCCCCGACCACGGCCCCGTACCCGATCACGTTGTCGGTGCCGACCGTCACCGGGCCGCTGATCACCGCATGGCTCTGGACCCGGGTGCGTGCGCCGACCACGGCCGGGCCATCAATAACGGCATACGGCTCGATCACGGCGGTCGGATCGACCTGCGCATCGGGGTGGACCAAAGCGGATGGGTGAATCATGCGTCCGCTTGGTTAGAGCGGAAACTCGCCGTTTTGTCGATACCGCCCTCTCAGGCTTCCAATACCGGTTCGGTTCTCAAAACGGGGTCTTTCCCGCGCCCTTTCGGAATCCGAAAAATCAGCAGTGAAGCGAGGGCCAGCATTCCGAGGTTAATGAGCGTGGACACCAGGAACCCATGCGCGTAGTCGGCCGGTGCGGGGTGCTTGGGCATAACGCTGAAAACGACCGCACCGATCAGCGCGATGCCGATCGAATTGGCCAGTTGCTGCATCGTTGAGGCAAGGCCCGATGCCGCGCCGGCGTCGGCCGGGGGTACGCCGCTCAGAACCGTGTTGTAAAGGGGCGCGGTGACAAAGCCCCGCCCAACGCCGTAGCAGAAGCAGGTGAGGGCAAAGGCAAACGTTTCGTGCCCGGGCGCGGCCCGCACCTCTAAAAGTAAGGCCACCAGCGACGCGGCCAGCACCAGCGCCCCCAGGTGCAAGGCGTTCCGCCCGAGTAACCCGTTGATTTTGCCGGACACGGCCGATCCCAGCAAAAAACCGGAGGAGAAAGGCACCAGCGCCAGTCCGGCATACATCGGGGCCAGGCCAACGCTCAGCTGCAGGTAAAGGCTCAGGACGAGCAGCATCGAGGTGTGGCCGGCAAAGTAGATGCAGGTCACCGCCATGCCCACGACGAAGCCGCGGTCACGGAACAGGTGCGGTTGAAGCAAGGGCGTCCGCCCGCGCCTGGCTTCGTACTTTTCGAAGCGGTAGAAAACTACCAGGATCGGTACGGAAGCCAGCAGGCAGGCCCACGCCCACCAGGGCCAACCGGCTTCCCGCCCTTCCAGAAACGGCAGGGAAAACAGGGCGAGCCCCACCGTAACGATCAACATCCCGACAGGGTCGAGCGCCGGAGCGTCGTTTGCCTTGGATTCGGCCAGCAACGCCCTTGCTGCAATGATTGTGACCAGGCCCAAAGGCAGGTTGATCAGGAAAATCGGCCGCCAGGTCAGCCCCCACAGGTTGGCCTGGATCAACAACCCGCCGAGAATCTGGCCGGTGATGGACCCGCACCCGAGCATGGCGCCGTAGAGCGAAAAGGCGAGCCGCTTTTCCGAACCGGAGAAGGTGACGTGGATGTACGAAAGCGCCTGCGGAAACATCAACGCGGCACTGCATCCCTGGAGCATCCGCCAGGCGACCAGCACATACGCATTCGGTGCGAACCCGCAGAGCGCCGACGTAAGGGTGAAACCCGCCATGCCTAGCAGGAAGGTCCGGCGTCGCCCGAAAATGTCTCCCAACCGGCCGCCGGTGATCAGGCTGACCGCGTAGCTCAATCCGTAACCTGCGATGACCAATTCGACCTGGCTGAAGGTCGCGTGGAGCTCCCGTCGAATCACCGGAACGCCGATGTTGGCGATAAAAAAATCGACCGTGCCCAGAAAAGGCCCGACCAGAATCACCCACAGCCCGAGCCAAGCCCTCTTCCGGTGCGGCCTGGCCGCAGCGGACGACGCCGATTTGCCGTCTGCCGCACGGTTCACCGGTCGGGGGAACGTGGCGCAACGTGACCGGTTTGTCCGGTTCGACTCAATGCCCGTTTGCATAAGCTACGTGCGGGATTATCGGCGCGGCCCTCTTTGACCGGAATAGCCGGCGCGTAAGGCTGACGCCGGCGGGAAAGGCGTTCCAGGAAAGCGCGATCCGCATTCTCCACGCGGCCGATGACGCCGTGCGGCAGGCGCGCCGGATCGGTCAGGCCAGTTATGGTGCGTTGGCGGTCGGGTTCACCGGGGCGCAAAGCCATGAGTGGATGCCGCAGATCCTGAGGCGTTTCCGGCAGGCCCATCCGGCGATCGAAGTGACCTTATTGGAGATGGTACCTGCCGAGCAGATTGAGGCGTTGCGGGCGCGCAAACTGGACGTCGGTTTCATCGGTGCGCTTGAAGATAAGCCGCCGCCTGGGTTGCGCGTCGAATGCATCGCCGAGGAGCGTCCGCTGGTCGGGATGCCGGCTGATCACCCGTTGGCGCGCCGTGCTGGCGTAAAGCTCAGCGAATTGCGCGATGAGGGCTTCATCTTCACCTCGCGCCAGAACTCGCCCAGTTTTCGAGCTTGGCTCACGCGTTTATTTCAGTCCGCTGGCTTTGTGCCGCGGATCGTCCACGAGGTTGATCGGGCGCGGACCGGGGTCCAATACGTGGCCGCCGGTTTCGGGTTATCCATCTTTGCCGAGCACCTCAGCCGGTTGCCGGCCCCGGGGGTGATCTTTTTACCGCTGCTGGGAACCTGCATGAAAATCCGGTACGGGCTGGCGTGGCGGAAAGCCGAGGCGGACGAAGTCGTCGAGCGATTCGTCGCCTACGCCAGGGAACGGGCGCGTAGCGGGTAACGGGTGCGATTCTGGGGCCAGGCGGCTGACGTCAAGCCGGGAGTTAAGTTATTCTTCCCGCCGTGTTCGCCGTGTGAACCTCTTACGTTGTGCCCGCCAAATCCGCCCTGGCGCCGTGTGACCGGGTATCCAGTGGGGCTTCACGCCAGCAACTCGTTACCCGCTGTCCGTTACGCGCTACCCGTTACCCGAGGAGCCCGGCCTCTTTGAAGCTGAAATAGCCGGGTTTACCGTTGCTGGCGGCCCCGCAGATTAAATGGTCGAGCATTTGGATTTGGAGCAGGCGGGCGGCGTCGCCGACCTTGCGCGTCAGCCGTAAATCGGCCTCGCTGGGCGAAGGGTCGCCAGAAGGGTGGTTGTGGGCCAGCACAAAGGCGTAAGCGGAATGGGTGATCGCGGGCTTAAAAATCTCGCGCGGGTGGGCCAGGCTTTCATTTACGGTTCCGCGGGAGACTTCGCGCACAGCGATCAGCCGGTAACGGGTGTCCAGCAAGACCACCCGCAGCGATTCCCGGTCGAGTAGACGAAATTCCTGCCACAAAAGCTGATAGATGAGTTCGGGTGTATCCAGGGTTCCGCCGGACGCTTTCTCTGAGGCGAGACGTGCACCCAGCCCGAAGGCGGCGCTTAATTGAACCGCTTTTGCCTGGCCTACGCCGTGGTGCTTGGCGAGTTGCGGGGCCGGGGCGCGTGCCAGTTGGGTCAACGAACCGTATTGGGCGAGTAACTCCTGCGCGAGGGCGATCGCGTTCTTGCCGGAGACGCCCGTACGCAAAAGGATGGCCAGGATTTCGGCATCCGTGAGGCTGTCGATCCCGCGGGCCAGAAGTTTTTCCCGCGGCCTCTCGCGCGAAGGCAATTCCTGGATGGTGGCGTGGCGCATGCGATTGGAACACGCGCAAACGATGTTAAGCTACCGCGGCCAGCTGATCAACCGTATTCGACAAAAATCCGGCCACGTCCTGCAGGGCCACCCGGTAACGGCTGCGCGCAAGCTGTTGCACTTCCGTTTGCGCTTCGATAACCATCTTTTTGGCCGTTTCGATTGCGCGCCGGAGGCACCCGCGCCGCACCACCTCTTTCACCAGGTCATCCAGCGCCGTTTCCGGACCTGTCGCCCCGAGCAAAACGTCGCTGAACCGCTGGTGCTCCTCGCGGCTGGCATCCTGCAAAAGGTAGAGAACCGGCAGGGTCAGTTTGCCTCTCCGGAGGTCGAGGCCGAGGGTCTTGCCGGCGCTGTCCTCAGTTCCCGCGAGGTCGAGGCAATCGTCATACACCTGGTAGGCCGTCCCCAGTTTGAGCCCGTAGGTTTTCAACGCCAGGGTAACGCCCGGATCGGCGCCGCTGACGTACGCCCCGAGTTCACCCGCCGCCGCGAACAAGGCGGCGGTCTTCATTTCGATGATTCGAAGATAGTCGGGGATGGTCAGCTTAAGATCGAACCGGTGCTGGGTTTGAATGATCTCGCCCGAGCAGACATTGCTGGCGGCCTCCGCGATCCGCCGGCAGACTTCGTTATCGGGGAAACGGGTCGCGAGCTTCAAGGCATGGGCAAAAAGGCAATCTCCAAGCAGGACTGCCAGCGTGTTGCCCCATTTGGCGCTGGTGGTCGGTTGTGAGCGCCGGATTTCCGCTCCGTCCATGATGTCGTCATGCACCAGGGTGGCCAGATGAATCAGCTCAATAATAACCGCCAGATTGACGTGACCGGAATCAAGGGGGCCGGTGGCCGCGCCGGCAAGGAGGGCGAGGACCGGCCTCAGCCGTTTTCCATTCGTGCCGCAGGCATAGGCGACGTAATCTTCGATGGCCGGATCAAAAGCGCGAGCCTGCTCGCGGATAAGCGCTTCGACGCTAGAAAGCTGAGGCCGGATTAGCTCGACCGCATTCTGAAGCTTCGCCGCAGCGGAAGCGCGGAGAGCCGACCTTGTGAAAAGTATCACAAGGCCAGCCTAACAATAAACCCTCGCGAGTCAATTTATCGGAGGTAGCAAAGTCTTAACCCGTTACGGTTCGAAGCAACACGGCCGGCCCGCGGACCGGCGCGACGGTGGCGTCGGCCGCGGCCGGAACCAGAAAAAGGTCGCCTGCATTGAAGACTCGCCCGGCACAACGCACCTCGCCCTGCGCCACCTGAAAAACCGCGAAACAGCCGGGCGCATGTGCCGGGCGCTCGGCTTCCAGCCGCCACCGTTCCACGCAGAAATGCTGGCAATGGACCAGGCATTCGCCCTCGGCCTGGCCGAATCCGGGTTCGTGGTCGTCAAAGTCGATTGCCGCAAGCGATTCATCCACGTGGAGCCGGCGCGGCTTTCCGTTCAGGTCGAGCCGGTTCCAATCGAAAACGCGGTAGGTGGTATCGCTGTTCTGTTGGATTTCGAAAATCACGTTTCCGGCATCGATGGCATGCAGCCGACCGCTCGGGATGTAAATAAATTCATCGGCCTGCGTCGGCAACCGGTGAAGGCAGTCAACCACCGAACCGTCGGCCAGGGCCCGTTCAAAACGCTCCCGGGTGGTTCCGCGCTTCAGGCCGGAGTAGACGGCAGCGCCGGGTTTGGCGAGAACGAAATACCAGATCTCGCATTTGGGCTCGCCGGCGAGCTTTTGGGCCACGGCCGCCGGGGGGTGTACCTGGACCGACAGCACGTCTGTGGCATCGAGGATCTTAACCAGGAGAGGGAAACGATCACCGGCCAGGCCGGCTCCGAAAATCTCCGTGCGGCGCTCCTGCCATAGTTCGTGCAGCGTGGTACCCGCTAGGTCACCGTGGTTCACGACGCTCTGAACGTCGGCACGATCGACGAGTTCCCATGATTCGCCGATCGGCTTTTCGATCGGCAGCTTGCGATTGAAGAGCGCCTCGATAGCGCGTCCGCCCCAAACCCGGGGCATGTAAACCGGCGCGAACGTCAGACACGATTCCATAGAAATTCTTAACGAGCGGACGAAAAAGGAAGTCCTTGAATCATAATTTAAATCAGAAACGTGAATCCACCGAATCTGGATTGAAAGGCGACCGCAAAATTTTACACTGGGCCGCAAATGGCGCAGTTGCGGAAGCACAATGGTTGGAACGAAGTGCTAGGGCTCATCTTCCTGGGCATCGGTACCGTCCTGTTTCTTGCCCTGATTTCATACACGCCGAAGGACGTTCCGTCCTGGATTTGGTTCAGCAACGTGAGTCCGCCCAACAATCCGGCCCAGAATTTCATCGGGCCGACCGGCGCGGTGGTCGCCGGTTTTTTGTACCTGACGCTCGGGGCGGCCTCCTACCTGGTGGCGTCGATTTTGCTTGGGTTCGGAGGGGCGAAGCTCTTCTTCGCCGGCTTCCGGATCAGCAAACGTCTCTTGTGGGCGCTGATCTTTGTCGCGAGCGGCGCCTCCGTGGCGCACCTGCAGCCCTGGTTCCTGCATTCGTGGAAACGTGAATTCAACATCCTTGGACCGGGCGGCTGGACCGGTTACTTCTTTGGCGGCGTGCTGTTCCAGACTGCCCTGGGCCAGATCGGTTCGGTCATTGCGCTCGCGGTGGTTTACCTGATCAGCCTGATCTGGCTCACCGGCATCCGGCCGGTCCTCGTGCTTAAACAACTGCTTCTCGGCGCCGGCGACTATCTGGAACGTCTGAAGCAGGCGCGGGAGCGCCGGCGCCTGGCCGCCGCGGACGCGCGGGGACGGCTCGAAGCGGACCGGAAGCGTATCCAGCGCGAGATCCGCAGGCAGGAAAAGGAGCTCAAGCGCAAAGGGGTACCCCTGGATGAGCCGGCGGGCGACGGCGTCTACCCTGAACCCAAGATCATCGATACGTCGGCGGTCATGCCGCCCAAGGCTAAATGGCCTCTGGCGGACGCAAATCACGGCAAGCCCAAAGAGCCTTCTCCGCCGTTGCCCAGCCAGAACATTGAACACTACGAACTGCCGTCCGTCGACTTGCTGGCCCGGATCGACGTCGAAGTTCGCAAGGCGGCGGATCCGGCCGAACTCAAACAGACTCAAGGTATCCTCATCGATACCCTTAAGCAGTTCAACATCGAAGCCAGCCCGGGCGACATCACCCGGGGTCCGACCATCACCCGCTACGAGGTCTACCCGGCCCGGGGCGTGCGGGTCGACAAGATCTCCAGCCTGGAGCGCGACCTGGCGCGTGCGACCCGGGCGGAGCGCATCAACATCCTGGCCCCGATTCCGGGCAAGGACACCGTCGGGATCGAGATCGCCAACACGAAAAAGATCAAGGTTGTCCTCCGCGAAATCCTTGAGTCGGAGGAATGGGTGCACACCAGCTACCGTATCCCGATCGTCTTGGGAAAGGATGTGTACGGGAAGATCATCCTGGGCGACCTTGCCCAGATGCCGCATTGCCTGGTTGCCGGGACCACCGGCAGCGGCAAGAGCGTGTGCGTAAACGCGATCATCGCCAGCATCCTTTACCGGTTCCGGCCGGATGAACTGCGCTTCGTGATGATTGACCCCAAAGTTGTGGAGATGCAGGTCTACAACACGCTCCCGCACCTGGTCATGCCCGTGGTGACCGACCCGAAGAAGGTGCTGCTGGCCCTGCGGTGGGTCATCAATGAAATGGAGAACCGCTACAAGATTTTCGCCAAAGTGGGCGTGCGCAACATCATGGGCTTCAATACCCGGCAAAGACCCAAGTCTCAGAAAGAACTCGATGCCGAAAGGCCGGCGTCCTCCGATCCGGATGAGGACGCCGCCCACGACGCGGCGGCCCACGGGGCCGCAGAGCCGGCGCCCATGCGCGTGCCCCGGGATGATGACTTGATCATTCCCGATAAAATGCCGTTCGTGGTGGTCATCATCGACGAGTTGGCCGACTTGATGCAGACGGCACCGGCCGACGTGGAGGCGGCCATCGCCCGCATTACCCAGATGGCACGGGCCGCCGGCATTCACATGATCGTGGCGACCCAGACACCGCGAGCGGACGTGGTCACAGGCGTGATTAAGGCCAACATCCCGACCAGAATCGCTTTCCAGGTTGCGTCTGCGCTCGACAGCCGGGTCATCCTCGACGAGAACGGGGCCGAGCGTCTCCTGGGCCAGGGCGACATGTTTTACCGGCCTCCCGGCACCTCGCGCCTGGTGCGATCCCAAGGCGTCCTGGTCACCGATGAGGAAATTCATGAGCTCGTCGACTTTGTGGCGGCGCAGGCCCTTCCGATGTTCGATCCTGAAATCCAGAACCAACTGGCGGCCGGCGGCGGCTCCGAAGAGGAGGACGTCAGCGAGGAAGACGAAGCCCTGGTTGAAAAGTGCCTGGAGATTATTCGGCAGGAAAAGCGGGCTTCCACCTCGATGCTGCAACGCCGTCTCCGCCTTGGTTACACCCGCGCAGCCCGGGTAGTTGACATCCTGGAACGTCGCGGCATTTTGGGCCCTGGGGAAGGCGCAAAACCACGAGAAATTCTAGTGGATCTAGACGCGCTGGTTTAAACGGTGTAAAGAACCATTAGCCAATCACGTTTCCTCGGTGCCTGAGGATGGTCGCCGGGCGTACTCATGTCTGTTCATGTCTTTATTACAGTTGGTTGCCATGGTTGAGACAGTTGGAACGAGGTTGCGAAAAGCCCGCATACAACGCGGGTGGGAGGTCGACCAGGTGGCGGAAATGACGAAGATCCGGCCGGAGCGCGTTCTAGACCTGGAGGCCGACGACTACGCTGAGTTTCCGAGCCTGGTCTATGCGAAAAGCTTTCTGTCCAAATATGCCAACCTTCTCGGGATCGACATCCGCAGCGAGTTGGACAACTTGCGGGTCAGCCACTCCATCTCGTTGGTTGATTATCAATACTTGCGCTCCGCGCCCCACAAGTACGCGCCGGCCTCACGGCCGATCGAGCCGCGTGCGTTTCGGGTGCCCCCCTTGCTGGTGGCATTTTTGGTTTTGACGGTGCTGGTCGGGCTGCCGGTATTCGCGTACCTCGCCATCGGCCTGGCTCGCCTGCAACCGCGCTTCGCGAATGAATTGGCGACGCCGGCTGAGCCGGTGGCCGGGCCCTCGGCCCCGGCTGCGGCGCAACCCTCACCGGCTGAAACGTTGGAGTCCTTAGTTAAGGGCGGCCCGCCTCCGGGGCCGGGGCTCGCGAGCGCCACGGCGCCCGCCAGCCCGCAACCGCCTTCGCCGGGGACCGCCGCGGCGACCCCGGGCGGAGCCGCGACTCTGCCCGGCCCGGTGCCGGTTGTAGCGATGTCCCCAAGCCCGGCTGCTTCGCCGGTGCCCGCTCTGGCCGAGCAGGGTCCGAAGCCAGAAAACAGCCCGGAGCCAGGCCGGTCACCGGCCGTGGCCTTGGCCGCGGCCAGCCCCGCCGCGACCGCACCGGGTCCCGAAGTCAGTCCTACCCCGGTCGAGGGTAAACGCTTGGAAGTACGGGCGCTGCGGCGCACCTACATCCGGGTCGTCCGCGACCAGCGCGGCTCCCAGCCGGTCTTCTCGGGTTACGCCTCACCGAAAGCCGAGCCCATCGTGGTTGAGGGAAAACGCTTTTGGCTCAAAGTATCGGATCGCCGGGCGGTGGAGGTTCGTGAAGACGGGCAGGTTGTGCGCGTGCGTTCTACCAATACCGTGATTGACTGAATAGAGGATGCGTGGGAAGTCCACGCCTTGATCGTCTTGACGGATGGAAACTGTTTTTAAACCCGGCCGCCCTGAAGCCGGTTACGCTGCCGGCCCCATAAAAGTCGGCATGATCAGCCTCGGTTGTGCCAAGAACCTGGTGGATGCGGAGATCATGCTCGGCGGGATTCGTTCCCGGGGGATGGAAATCACTTCGGATGCCGCGGACGCCGATGTCGTGATCGTGAACACCTGTGCCTTCATCGACTCAGCGAAGGAAGAATCGATCGAGGCGATCCTCGAGGCGCACCAGGAGCGCGGGTTGTCCAAGCGAGGCCGGCAGAAGCTGATCGTCAGCGGCTGCATGTCGCAGCGCTTCTCCAGGGAACTTGCCGCCGAATTGCCCGAGGTCGACGCTTTCCTGGGCCTGGATCAGGTTGCGCAAGCCGGCGAGATCATTGAACACCTCATCCGAACGGACCAACCACGCCCGCAAGCACCGCTGAATTTCGTCACTCCGAAATCGCGTTACCTCCCCAGTTACGATACGCCCCGGTTTCGTTTAACGCCCCCCCATTACGCGTTCGTGAAAATCGCCGAAGGCTGCAATCATCCATGCAGCTTTTGTGTCATTCCCCAGATGCGCGGCCGTCACCGGAGTCGCTCGATCGATTCCATCGAAGCGGAGGTGCGGCGGTTGGTCGCCGAAGGGGTCAAGGAGTTTAATCTGGTCAGCCAGGACACGACCTATTTCGGGATGGACCTCTGGAGCGAAAAAGCCGGGCCGCGACAACCGGTCGACTCCCGGCGGGGTCCGACCCTTAGCCGCTTAATCGAGCGCCTCGACACGATCCCTGGTGATTTCTGGGTCCGCTTACTTTACACGCATCCGGCCCACTGGAGCGATGAGCTGATCGGGACGATCGCGCAGAGCCGTCGCGTGGTGCCCTACGTTGATATGCCTCTGCAGCATATCGACGGCGGGATGCTCGCCTCCATGCGCCGGGAGACGTCTCGGGAGCATATTGAAGACCTGATCGGACGACTGCGCGCGGGCATCCCCGCCCTTACCCTGCGAACGACGTTTATCGTCGGATTTCCGGGCGAAACGGACCAGCAATTTGAGACCTTGCTCGAATTTATCGGCGGGGTTCGCTTCGAACGGCTCGGCGTTTTCCTTTACTCCCAGGAGGAAGGGTCGCGGGCCGCCAGGATGGCCGATCAAATTTCCCCGGCGATCAAAAAGGCCCGTTATCGCCGCGCCATGGCGCTGCAGCAAAGAATTGCCGCTGAAACCGCCGCCGCCAAGGTAGGTTCGGCCATGCGGGTGCTGGTGGATCAACCGCTCGTTGCGCGCGGCTTGGGTGACGCCCCGGAGGTTGATACGAAGGTTTTATTGGATCGGCCGGTCCCGGTCGGCGGGTTCGCCGAAGTCGTCGTGACCGGGACACAGGTTTATGATCTCCGGGCCAGGGTGACCTGAACCGGGCGGGAAAACGCTCGTGCCGCGCCGGTAAGGGCGCGGCGCAAAGCCGGTTGGCCGGAGGACCAGCTAGACGGCGGTTTAGGTGCCCGGCGTGACGGTCGGCTCAGGAGCCGGAGGAGGAGGAGGAGTCGTCATCGGCGTCACGACGGGTGTGGCCACCGGCGTCGCTACCGGAGTAGCCGCCGGGGTCGCCGGCGTGATTTCCGGAGTCGCGTTCGGCGAGGGGCTGGCTTTCGCCTTGGCACTGCTGCTGGTAGCGCGGTGCCGGCGGTGGCGGGAGGTGGTCCGGCTGGATCTGCTGGTGCCACCGGTTTCCTTCTTTATCGTCCGCTCAGTGCTCTGCGCCCCGTGTTTGAGGGTTCTGCCGGTCGCTTGTGCACCGTGCTCGATGGTTCTACCTGTGGCCTTGGCACCTTTTTCCAAAGTGCGACCCGTGTTCTCAACCGGATTTTGGCTGTAAGCCGCCAGAGACAGCAGAAGTGCGAAAGCGATCGTGCATGCTGAGCGTTTCATAAAGGTCCTTTTCCAGTAGACGTATCGGTAAATAAAGACTATTCGGACGCATTAGCGCGATTGTTTCCTTCGCTGCCCTGGGTCTTCGCGTTTGCGCCGCGCGCAGGGGGAAAACATGTTATTGGATTCGGAAGTGACGCAAATCCCCTTCTTCGATCTGCGACGTCAGTTCGCCAGGTTGCGGGCTGACCTGCTCGCCGAACTCGCGGCCGTCTGCGACGAGCAGAGCTTTGTCCTGGGACCACGGGTTCAAGCCTTTGAGAATGAGGTAAAGGCCGTGACGGGTGCCTCCCACGCGTTCGGTGTCTCTTCCGGTACCGATGCGGAGTTGCTCATCCTCATGGGCCTGGGGGTCGGCCCCGGGGATGCCGTTATCACCACGCCGTTCAGCTTCTTCTCCACGGCCGGGTGCATCGCCCGGTTAGGAGCGCGGCCCATCTTTGTGGACATCGATCCCCGCACGCTGAATTTGTCGGCCGACGCGTTGGAAAATTTCCTCGCGTGCCGTTGTATCCTGACGTCGCGCGGCTTGATGACCGACGGCGGGATGCGCGTTCGGGCCGTGATTCCAGTCCACCTGTTCGGCTTGTGCGCGGATTTGGACCGGTTGCAAGACCTTTGTGACCGGTACGGCATTGCTCTGATTGAGGACGCGGCCCAGGCGATCGGGGCCGTCTATCCCGCCCGATCGGGACCGCAACGGGCCGGTTCGGTTGGCGCGGCGGGGTTCTATAGTTTTTATCCGACGAAGAATCTGGGCGGCTTCGGGGATGCCGGCCTGGCGGTGACCTCTGAC
The DNA here is from genome assembly GCA_019243005.1 of Verrucomicrobiota bacterium. Classification (GTDB taxonomy): domain Bacteria; phylum Verrucomicrobiota; class Verrucomicrobiia; order Chthoniobacterales; family JAFAMB01; genus JAFBAP01. Next base: position 21,227 of record JAFAUY010000421.1, read on the forward strand.
GATGAATTGGCCGCCAGGCTCCGCGTCGGCCGGAATCACGGGATGGAGCCCCGCTATTATCACCGTATGATCGGAGGCAACTTCCGGATGGATGCCCTCCAGGCGGCGGTCCTCAGCCGGAAATTGCGTGACCTTGAAGGCTGGTCCACGCGCCGGTGGCAAATCGCGCAGCATTATCGGGACGTCCTTGCCCCGGTTGAGGGCCGGTTTTTGCAGTTGCCAGTCGAGCCTTATCGCGATAAGTTAGGGTCCTGCGGGCATACTTACCATCAGTTCGTTATCCGCAGTCCGAAACGCGATGCTTTACGTGCTTTCCTTGCCGGACGTGGGATCGGTACGGAGATTTATTACCCGGTTGCCTTGCACCAGCAGCCTTGTTTTATCGGCCTCGGCTACCAGCCCGGTGACCTTCCCGTGGCCGAACAGGCAGCCAGTGAGGTGCTGGCGCTTCCGATCTTTCCTGAGTTAACGGAAGAAGAGGTGGAATGCGTCGCGCGAACGGTCCGTAGTTTCTTTTCCGATCTCTGAATGTTTGAAATCAAAGAAAAACCTCGCCAAGTCGAGAAAGCCCTTCTCGTCGGTGTTTATTCTGAACCTGCCCAGCAGCACGACGCTCGGAGCCTGCTGGATGAACTCGGCTCGCTGGTGGAGACGTTGGGCCTTCAAGTCCTCGACCGCTTGTTCGTCCGCGTCCCTGCGCCCTCGGCCCGGTGGTTTGTCGGCTCCGGCAAAGCCGAAGAAATCGCGGCGCACGCTCAGGCACTGGGTGCGGATGTGATCGTGTTCGATAACGAGTTGCACCCCGCCCAGCAACGTAATTGGGAGGCCCTCGCCAACGTGGCGGTCATCGACCGGCAGGAAGTTATTCTCGATATCTTTGCGCGGCGGGCCCAGACCAAGGAAGCCCGGCTGCAGGTTGACCTTGCCCGGTTAGAGTATTCCCTCCCGAGGCTGACCCGTGCCTGGGTACACCTGGGACGCCAGGCGGGTGGCGT